>NZ_JBFTJR010000015.1:0-150341 GCF_056395525.1 Caulobacter sp. 10L414 | reverse complement strand
CGCCCGACGCGCCCGGCTTCCTCGTGGCCCTGCGCGGCGCGGGCAACCTGGCCCTGCGCGTCGACGCCGCGCCCGGCGCCGCCCGGGTCGCCCGCGAGATCGCCGGCGACGCCTTCGAGGGCGGTGTTCGCGGCCTGGTGGCCGAGGGCCCCGGCGATCTGGCCGGCCGCACCGTCACCCTTCTTCATCTCGACGACCTCGTCGCCGACCACCTTTCCGCCGCCTTGGGGGCAAGAGCCTAGTGACCATCGCCAACCGCATCATCCTCGGCTTCGCGGCCGTCACCGTCCTGCTGCTGGGCGTTGGCCTGTTCGGCCTGTTCCAGATCGGCGTGGTCAAGGACACCACCGAGACCATCGTCACCCGCGACATGGCCGTGGTCCGCCAGGTCGCCCAGATCCGCACCACCGCCAACGAGATGCGCGCGGCCAGCGACGCGGTGATCACCAGCTACCTGTCGCGCTCGGCCGGCGGCGTGGGCGGCAACGAGGAAGACCCCGTCACCCGCTGGCGCCAGCGCGGCGCCGACATGGACACGGCCCTGGAGAAGGCCGCCGCGGCCGCCCGCGACTATCGCCAGAGCGCCCTCTCGGCCGAGCGCGCCGACGCCTGGCGCCGCATCGAGGACTACCTGAACCAGACCGCCGCCTCCTCGCGCCAAGGCCGGACCGACACCGAGAACCTGTTCAGCGCCATCCGCCGCAACGACAGCGCCGGCGTGGCCGCCGCCCAGACCGCCCTCGTCCAGCGTCGCGGCGAGTTCGGCCGCGGCATCCAGGGCGCCGAGGACGTGCTGGACGACGCCATCCTGTCGGGCCAGCGCCGCATCAACGACGTCTACAAGGTCAGCCAGGTGTCGATCATCATCGCCCTGATCGTCGCCGCCGTGATCTCGGGCGCGATCACCTGGGCCATCCGGGGCTCGATCGTCGGCCCGCTTGGCGCATTCATGGGCTTCGTCGGCAAGGTGGGCGAAGGCGACCTGACCGGCCGCGCGGCCGCCGCCACCAACGACGAGATCGGCCAGCTGGGCGGCACGCTCAACACCATGGTCGACGGCCTGGTCGTGCTGGCCCGCCAGAGCCGCGAGGCCACCGAGAACCTCAACGCCGCCACCGCCGAGATCCGCGCCTCGACCCAGGAGCAGGCCGCCAGCGTCGAGGAACAGCTGGCCGCCGTGCAGGAGACCGCCGCCACGGTCGACGAGATCACCCACTCCGGCGCCCAGATCGGCAAGCGCGCCCAGGAAGTGATCGCTTCGGCCCAGGCGACCGCCCACACCAGCAACGAGGGCCTGCGCGCCGTCGACGAGACCGCCAAGGCCATGGACGCCATCCGCGAGCAGGCCGAGGCCGTGGCCGAGAACATCGTCGCCCTGTCGGAGAAGACCCAGGCGATCGGCGACATCATCGCCACCGTCAACGACATCTCCGAACGCTCGCACCTGCTGGCCCTGAACGCCGCCATCGAGGCCGCCTCGGCCGGCGAGAACGGCCGCAGCTTCGCGGTCGTGGCCTCGGAGATGAAGATGCTGGCCGACCAGGCCAAGGAAGCCACCACCCAGGTGCGCTCGATCCTCGGCGACATCCAGCGCGGCATCAACGCCTCGGTCATGCTGACCGAGGAGGCCGTCAAGCGCGTGGCCGCCGGCAAGGAGCGCACCGACACCACCCAGCGCACGATCACCGAGATCACCGGCCGGGTGCAGGAAAGCGTCCAGACCTTCCAGCAGATCGTCGCCTCGACCAACCAGCAGCAGCTGGGCATCGAGCAGGTGATGGGCGCGCTGCAGAACATCCGCCAGGCCAGCCAGCAGACCGCCGCCGGCACCCGCCAGCTGGACGAGGCCGCCGCCAACCTGTCGGACCTGTCGCGCCAGCTGCTGGCCCTGTCCGAGCGCTACCGGACCTGATCGCGACGTGCCCGACATCCGGCGACAGCTTCTGGCGGCGTTCGACCTCGAGCACCGCGAGCACCTCCAGGCGATCCGCCAGGCCATCGCGGCCGGCGGCGAGGTCGACACGCGCGAGATCTTCCGCCGCGCCCACAGCCTGAAGGGCGCGGCCCGGGCGGTCGACCTGCCGGCCGTCGAGGAGAAGGCGCATGCGCTGGAAAGCCTGTGCGCCGAGTTGATGGACGGCTCGCGCGCCCTCGACGCCCAGACCGTCGCCGTGCTGGAGAACCTGCTCGACGCGGTGGAGGACGCCGCCAGCGCCGCCTACGCCCCGCCCGCGCCCAAGCCGGCGGCGGCGACCGCTCCCGCGGCGGACGAGGCGGTGGAGTACGTCCGCATCGACGTCGAGGCGGTCGCGGGCCTGTCGCGCGCCATGCAGACCCTGTCGGGCGACGTGCTCGACCATGGGGCCGTCGACGAGGACCTGCGGCGCCTGGCCGCCGAGGCGCGCAAGCTGGAACGCCGCTGGCGCGACACCCGCGGCGCGGCGACCCGGGCGCGAGAGGTCGAGCAGGGCCTGAAGGACCTGTCGCGCGCCCTCAACGAGCTTTCGGTGCGGCGGGTGCGGGCCGGCTGGGCCCTGGACCAGGGGCTTTCCGACCTGCGCGGCCGGGTCGAGGAGATCAGCCAAGCCCCGGCCGAGACCGTGTTCGGCGGCTTCGCCTCGATGGTCCGCGACATCGCCCGCGACGCCGGCGTGCCGGTCGACGTGCGGGTCACGGGCCTGGAGACCCGCGCCGACCGCCGGGTGCTGCAGGCGCTGAAGGACCCGGTGATGCACCTGCTGCGCAACGCCGTCAGCCACGGCCGCGAGACGCCGCAGGCCCGCGCCGCCGCCGGCAAGCCCGAGCGCCTCACGGTGGTGATGGCCGTTTCGGCCGCATCAGGCCGGCTGCGCATCGAGATCGCCGACGACGGCGCCGGACCCGACCTGGCCAGGCTGGAAGCTGCGGCCGTCGAGAAGGGCCTGATGCCCGCCCGCCAGGACGGCGCCCCCGCCCCCACGCCGGAGGAACTGCTGGCCCACGCCTTCGCGCCGGGCGTCTCCACCGCCCAGGGCGTGGATCGCCTGGCCGGCCGCGGCATGGGCCTGTCGGTCGTGGCCGAGGCCGCGCGCAAGCTGCGCGGCGACCTGCGCCTGACGGCCGGCCGTCCCTGGGGCGCGCGGGTCGTGCTGTCGACGCCGCTGTCGGCCGCGCGGCAGTCGCTGTTGTTCGTCGACATCCAGGGCCGCCAGGCCGCCCTGCCCTCGCTGGGCGTGCGCCGACTGTTGCGCCTGGACGCCACCGCGCTGGAAACGGTGGAAGGACACCCGGCCGCACGGATCGCCATCGACGGGGACGACGTTATCGTCCCAATGGTTCCGCTTTCCGCTCTCCTGACCGGCGTCGCCGCCGAGGTTCCCGTCCATGCCGGCGCGGTGTCCGCCGTGCTGCTCAGCCATGGCCGCCGCCATGTGGCGCTGGCCGTCGACGCCCTGTGCGACGTCCGCTCGGCCATGGTCGAGGACCTGGACGCCGACGACCTGGACGCCGACCTGATCGCCGGCGCCGTCCAGCTGGACGACCAGGCGCCGGCCCTCGCCCTGGATCCCGACGCCCTAGTGCGCCGCTGGCTGCGCGACCAGCGCCAGCTGGCCGCCGGCGGCCTGGGCTTCGCCGAGACCGCCGACGACGCGGAAGAGGCCGCCCGCACCATCCTGGTGGTCGACGACTCCATCACCACCCGCACGCTGGAGAAGAGCATACTGGAGGCCCAGGGCTATCGCGTGCTGCTGGCCGTCGACGGCCTGGACGCCCTGAACCTGCTGCGCTCGGGCCAGGCGATGATCGACCTCGTCGTGGCCGACATCGAGATGCCGCGCATGGACGGCTTCTCGCTGCTGCAGGCGGTGAAGGCCGACGCGGCCCTGGCCGCCACGCCGGTGATCCTGATGACCTCGCGCGCCGACGCCGCCGACGTGCGCCGGGGCCTCGATCTGGGCGCCGAGGCCTACATCACCAAGCAGAAGTTCGACCAGCGCGAGCTGCTGGCCGCCATCGGGCAGTTGCTGTGAAGGCCTCGGGCAAGCCCGTGCGGGTGATGATCGTCGAGGACTCCACGGTGGTGCGCGTCCTGCTGACCCATATCGTCGAGCGCGACCCGCGCCTGACGGTGGCGGCCGCCGTCGCCTCGGCCGAGGAGGCCCTGGCCTGCATCGCCAGCGTCAGGCCCGACGTGATCTCGATGGACATCCGCCTGCCCGGCATGGACGGGCTGGAGGCCACGGCGCGGATCATGTCGGACCATCCGACCCCAATCGTCGTCATCGCCGACGCGGTCGAGGACGCCTCGCTGAAGATCTCGATGAACGCCCTGCGCGCCGGCGCCCTGACGGTGGTGGAAAAGCCCGTGGGCCTGGCCACCGAAGGCTACGAGCAGCTGGCCGACACCATCTGCACCCAGCTTTTCATCATGAGCAGCGTGCCGGTGATCCGACGCCGGGCCATCGGCGGCGGGGCCCGCGCCCCGCGCGAGGCCGCGCCGATCGCCAGCGCCGCCGACTTCCAGGACCTGGGCTACCTGGCGCTGGCCGCCTCGACCGGCGGGCCGCCGGCCCTGGCCCGGGTGCTGGACGCCCTGCCCGCCGACTTCCCCGCCCCCGTCCTGATCGTCCAGCACATGGGCGCGGCGTTCATGGAAGGCTTTGCGAGCTGGCTGGACAGCCTGTCGCCGATCCGCGTGGCGGTGGCCAAGGACGGCGAGCTGGCCTTGCCCGGACGGGCCTATGTCGCCCCTGGCGACCGCCACCTGACCCTGACGCCCGGCGGCGTGATGCGCCTGTCGGGCGCCGCGCCCGTCAGCGGCCAGAGGCCGTCGGCGACCGTGCTCTTTCAATCGCTGGCGCGGTCGGTGGGTTCGCGGACGGTGGCCGCCCTGCTGACCGGCATGGGCGAGGACGGCGCCAAGGGCCTGGCCGAACTGCGCGCCGCCGGCGGCTTCACCATCGCCGAGCACGAAAGCAGCGCCGTGGTGTACGGCATGCCCGCCGCCGCCGTGAAGCTGGGCGCGGCCCGCGCCGTGCTCGCCCTCGACCTGATCGGCCCGCGCATCGCCCAGCTGGCCCGGCGCAGGGAGGATGCATGAGCGCCTCGGTCCTGGTCGTCGAGGATTCCGAAACCCAGGCCCTGCGCCTGCGCGGCCTGCTGGAAGCCGAGGGCTTTTCGGTGTCGTGCGCGGCCAGCGGCGAGGCGGCTCTGGAGCACCTGAACGCCCACCTGCCCGACCTGATCGTCGCCGACTTCCACCTGCCGGGCATGGACGGACGCGAGCTGTCGCGGCAGATCCGTCTCAACGGCCGCACCCGCGCCCTGCCGGTGCTGATGCTGACCGGGGCCCGCGAGAGCGACCTCGAACGCCAGGGCCTGGAAAGCGGCGC
The DNA here is from genome assembly GCF_056395525.1 of Caulobacter sp. 10L414. Lineage (NCBI taxonomy): Bacteria > Pseudomonadati > Pseudomonadota > Alphaproteobacteria > Caulobacterales > Caulobacteraceae > Caulobacter > Caulobacter sp. 10L414. The sequence continues at coordinate 144,969 of NZ_JBFTJR010000015.1, read as the reverse complement.
CGACGCCTATGTGGCCAAGTCGGCCGATCCCAAGGTGGTGATCGTCCGGCTGAAGGCCCTGCTGCGAAGGGCCAGGGCCGAGACCGCCGCCCCCAAGGCCTCAGAGCCGTTCCGCCGGGCCAGGGTTCTGGTCGCCCACCCCAGCGCCACGCTGCGCCTGCGCCTTGGCCACCTGCTGGAGCATGACGGCTACGAGGTGGCGACACTGGAGCGGCTGGATCCCGACGCTGCGGCCCTCGATGGCGAACTGGACGGCGTCATCGTCGGCGTGCGCGGCGGCGACCGCGACGACCTGGCCGCGCTGGCGGCGCTGGACGCCCGCCGCGCGCGGCTGGGCGCGCCGTTCCAGTTGCTGGCCTTCGGCGGGGAAGAGACCGACCGCGACCTGCTGACCGACGCGCTGGAGGCCGGCGCCGACGACGTGGTGCCCGCCTCGGCCAACGACGAAGTGGTGCGCGCCCGGGTCCGCGCCCAGTTGCGCCGCAAGCTGATGGCCGACGAGGCCCGCCGCAGCGCCGGCGAGGCGCGCGCCCAGGAACTGGCGCTGGCCCGGGCCGAAGCCCGCGCCGCCGTCGCCGACGACCTGGCCAGCGCCAACCGCCAGCTGAAGGATGCGCAAGGCCAGCTGGTGCAGGCCGCCAAGATGGCCTCGCTGGGCGAACTGGTCGCCGGCATCGCCCACGAGATCAACAATCCCCTGGCCTTCCTGCTGGGCCACCAGGACACGGTCGAACGGCTGATCGCCKCGGCCGCCGAGGAAAGCCCCTCCCCCGGCCTCGACAAGGCCAAGGCGCGCCTGGCCTCGATGCGGGTGGGCATGAAGCGCATCCAGGACCTCGTGCTGAACCTGCGCAAGTTCTCGCGCCTGGACGAGGGCGACCGCCACGTGCTGGACGCCGCCGACTCCATCGAGACCGTGCTGGCCCTTTTGACCCACAAGCTGGGCGACGGCATCGAGGTGCGCCGCGCCTACGCCGCCCGCAACACCCTGGAAGGCTCGCCCGCCCTGCTGAACCAGGTGGTGATGAACATCGTCGGCAACGCCGCCGACGCGCTGGAAGGGCCGAGCGGCGGTCGCGGCGTCATCGCCATCACCACGCGCGACGAGGGCGGCGACTTCGTCATCGTGGTCGAGGACTCCGGCCCCGGCGTGCCGGCCGACCTGAGCGACCGGATCTTCGAGCCGTTCTTCACCACCAAGCCGGTCGGCGCCGGCACGGGCCTTGGCCTGGCCATCGCCTACAACGTGGTGCGCGCCCACGGCGGCTCGATCGCCGTCGACAAGGGCGACCTTGGCGGCGCGCGCTTCACCATCATCATCCCGCCACCTGCCACCGACGGAGAAAGCCGATGAGCGCCTCCGGGGGCGAGCGTCCGACGATCCTGATCGTCGACGACGAGCCCGACATCCTGGTCGCCCTGGAAGACCTGCTGGAGGACCGCTACCGCGTCCTCACCAGCAACGCCCCCGGCAAGGCCCTGGACATCCTGGCCCAGGAGCCGGCCGTCGCCCTGATCCTGTCGGACCAGCGGATGCCGGGCCTGACCGGCGACCAGTTCCTGGCCGCCGCCCGCTCGATCAGCGACGCCGACTCCATCCTGCTGACCGGCTATGCCGACCTGTCGGCCGTGGTCTCGGCCCTGAACCTCGGCGGCGTCAGCGGCTACATCGCCAAGCCGTGGGAGCCCGAGGCCCTGCGCGCGGCCGTCGCCGCCGGCGTCGAGCGCACCCGCCTGCGCCGCGCCCTGCGCACCGAGCAGGCCCTGCTGCGCGGGCTGATGGACAGCATCCCTGCCGTCATCGCCTTCAAGGACGCGCAAGGCCGGGTGGTTCGCACCAACGCCTCGCAGCAGCATGCCTTCGCCGACGCTCCGCAGGCCGCCGAGGCCCTGGCGGCCGGTCAGCCGGTGCAGGTGGTCGAGGAAGAGGCCACCCTGACGGGGCCGGTGTGGACCGAGCGTCAATACGTGCCGCTACGCGACGAGGCCGGGCACCTGCTGGTCATCGAGCGCGACGTCACCGACCAGAAGATGGCCGAGATCCGCCTGCGCCAGGCCGACAAGCTGCAGGCCCTGGGCACCCTGGCCGGCGGGGTGGCGCACGACTTCAACAACCTGCTGACCGCGATCCTGGGCAGCCTGGAACTGGCGGGGCGCCGCCTGCCGGACGCCGAGAAGGTGCGCCGCTATCTCGACAACGCCAGCCTGGCGGCGCGCAAGGGCGCGGCCCTGACCCATCGCCTGCTGGGCTTCAGCCGCCAGCAGGAAAGCCAGCCCAAGGTGGTCGACGTGGCCGACACCCTGATGGGCATGGACGCCATCCTGGTGCGCACCCTGGGCGGCGCGGTGCGCATCGCCTGGGACCTGCCCGCCGACCTGTGGCCCGCGCATGTCGAGCCAGACCAGCTGGAACTGGCCGTGCTGAACCTGTCGGTCAACGCCCGCGACGCCATGCCCGGCGGCGGGGTGATCTCGATCAGCGCCCGCAACCTGGCCATGGCCGGCCCGACCTCGCGCCACGACCTGCCCGACGGCGACTATGTGCTGGTCACCGTGCGCGACACCGGCGAGGGCATTTCGCCCGAACTGATGGCGCGGATCTTCGAGCCGTTCTTCACCACCAAGCCCGTCGGCAAGGGCACCGGCCTTGGCCTGTCGATGGTCTACGGCTTCGCCCAGCGTTCGGGCGGGGCGATCGACATCGAGAGCCAGCCCGGCGAAGGCACGGCGGTGAACCTCTATCTGCCGCGCGGCTCGGGCGACTGCGGGCCGGGGGAAGACTGCCGGGAGGTCGAACAGGCCCTCGACAAGCAGCCGTCGCGCAGCGTGCTGGTGGTCGACGACGATCCCACGGTGCGGGCCGTGACCGTGGCCATGGTGCGCGACCTCGGCCACCGGGTGATCGAGGCCGAGGACGGCGAGCAGGCCCTGCGGCGCGTGCGCCAAGCCCGTCCCGACCTGATGATCGCCGACTTCGCCATGCCCGGCATGACCGGCCTGGAGCTGGCCCGCGCGGCCAGGGACCTGTCTCCCGGGCTGCGCGTGATCCTGGTCACCGGGCATGCCGACGTGACGCCCGAACGGACGGACCTGTCGATGGTGCGCAAGCCCTTCGAGAACAGGGAACTGGCCGACCGCATCCGTTCAGTCCTGGCTGGCGCGTAAGTCGACATTCGAACAATGTTCGATTGAATCTCAAGCCTCCAGCTTGAGCATAACCAAGCACATGCGCGTCGACCTGACGCAGCAATCCTGCCTTTTCATCGCCTTATCTGAATGGTTAACGACGCCCCGTGGCGCGCTCAACGCCCCACGACGCGAAACGATCCATAGGATGGCGAAATGCATTTTCCGGCGCTGAAGAAGCTTCCTCCCCAGGCGCGGATCGCCCTGGGTCTGACGGTGCTCTTCGCGCCGATGGCGGGCCTGGCGATGGAAAGCCCGCATGCAAACCGCTCGGCGCGGCCCGCGGTGCAGACGCTGCTCAACAGGCTGGACGAGACCCCGCCCCAGCCCGTCCGCATGGAAACGGTGTGGAAGGGCGCCGACGTCGACGGCGACGGCGCGGCCGACTTCGCCAACCCCACGGGCGCGGCCCCGCGCGAGCACGACGACTTCGGCGACGGCGCGTTCGGCGCCCGCCGCGACGGCGGCTCGCGCAAGCACGAGGGCGTCGACTATGTCGCCGTCGCCGGCCAGGCGGCCAAGGCCCCGATGTCGGGCTACGTCACCAAGATCGGCTACGCCTACGCCGACGCGCCGGACCTGCGCTTCATCGAGATCACCAACCCGGCCCTCGGCTATGTCGCCCGCGCCTTCTACGTCGATCCCGACGTCGAGGTCGGCCAGACCATCCGCCTGGGCCAGGTGATCGGCAAGGTGGCCAGCCTGCAGAAGCACTATCCCGGCATCACCGACCACGTGCACCTGGAAGTCATCAAGCCCGGCGGCCGGCGGATCAACGCCGCKGCGCTGATCCAGCCGAAGCTGGTGGCGGCGGCCTAAAACCCCTCTCCCCGAAGGGGGAGGGTCTATTTGCTCTCGTCCGCGTAGATCGCCGTGCCGCGGCCCTTGGCGCTGGCCCAGCCGCGGTACATGCCCGAGCTGTTCATCGGGAAGGCGACCTCGCCCTTCCCGTTCATGGTGATCATGCCGCCGTCGCCGCCGATGTCGCCGATGGCCTTGATCGTGGCCTCGCCGGCGGTCTTGAGATCCTCGCCCTTCCAGGCGATGCGGGCGCAGACCTGATGGGCGGCGCTGGTGCGGATGAAGTATTCGCCAGAGCCCGTAGCCGAGACCGCGCAGACGCCGTCCTGGGCGTAGGTCCCCGCGCCGATGATGGGGCTGTCGCCGATGCGGCCCCACTTCTTGCCGACCATGCCGCCGGTCGAGGTGGCCGCCGCCAGGTGTCCCTTGGCGTCGATGGCGACCGCGCCGACCGTGCCGTAGAGGTGGGTCGGATCCAGCGCGGCCTTCTGCTTGGCGCGCCAGGCCTCCAGCTGCTTCCAGCGCTCCTCGGTGCGGAAGTAGCTGGGATCCACCTGCTCCAGCCCCTGTTCGACCGAGAACTTGTCGGCGCCCTCGCGGGCCAGCATCACGTGCGGCGACTTCTCCATCACCGCCCGGGCCAGGCTGATCGGGTGCTTCGTACGGGTCACGCCCGCCACCGCGCCGGCCCTGAGGGTCGCGCCGTCCATGATCGAGGAGTCCAGCTCGTTCTTGCCGTCAGCGGTGAAGACCGCGCCCCGGCCGGCGTTGAACAGCGGATTGTCCTCCAGCACCTTCACGGCGGCCTCGACCGCGTCGAGGCTGGAACCGCCCTTTTCCAGCACCTCCGACCCTGCCTTCAGCGCCGCGTCGAGGCCGGCGCGATAGGCCGCGTCCTTCTCGGGCGTCAGGCTGCCGCGATTGATCACCCCTGCCCCGCCGTGGATGGCCAGCGACCAGTCGCCGGCGAAGGCCGGCGCGGCGGTCAGCGAGGCCGCGAGCGCGGCGGCGGCGATGAACTTGGACATGCGACTCTCCGGAGGATCTCGGCGCGATAAGAGCATCTTCAGGGCCGTGTTTCACTGGCGCTAAAGGCGAAGCTTGCCCTAGGTTCGCGCCATGTCCGCCAGCGACACGCGCTCGACCATCGACTTTCCTTTCGCCCGCCGCCTGTCGTGGCGGCTGGCCATCGCCAGCGTGGGCGTCACCATGTGGGCCCTGTTCGCGCCACGCCCATACGCGCTGGTGATCGGGCTGTGCGCCCTGGCGCCGTGGGTCGCCGTGATCCTGATCCGCCTGCGCCCCGAACTTTCGCTGCTCGGCGGCGAGCGAAAGGCCGGCGCCGAGGAACTGGCCATGGCCTGGGCCGCGCCCGCCACGGCCCTGTTCGTACGCAGCCTCGACCACGACTTCCTGAACCCCGCAGCCCTCATCGTCGCCTCGATCCTGCCGGGCGCGGCCCTGTGGACGGCGATGTGGCTCGCCGACCGACGCCGGCAAAGCCGCACGACCATGATCTGCAGCGCCCTGGTCGCCGGATTGTGGGGCTGGGGCGTGCTGGCCTATGCCGACGTGGCGTTGAACCGCGGCCGCTTCGAGATCGCCACCGGCCAGATCACCAACATGGCGCTTTCGTCGCGGGAGCAGGGCCTGATGGACGTCGTCGCGGTCATCGATGGCCGCCAGCGGTCGTTCGACGACATGCCCGTATCCGGCGCCGTCTACGCCTCGCATCACATGGGCGGGACAGTCTGCCTGGAAATCCACACGGGCCTGCTGGGCGTGCGTCACGCCTACGCCAGGGCCTGCCCGCTGGTCTGAAACGACGAAGGGCCCGGCGTCGCCGCCGGGCCCCGTTTCAGGCATCGATGCGGCCCTACTTGCGGGTCAGCACCACCGGCTGGCCGTCATACTCGACGGTCAGGTCGGCCGCCGCATCGAAGTCAGTCGGCTTCCCGCCCTTGCCGATGAAGCGGACCTTGAAGGTGCGCTTGTCGACCATGCCCTTGAAGCCGCCCGAGCGGGCGCCGATGGTCACCCGGCCGCTGGCGTCATCGTAGGAGATCGGCGTGCGGGCCCAGGCGCCGCGGGCGTAGCCGTTGGACAGGCCGTCGTCTTCATACAGCTCGTACTTGCCGTCCTTGCCGGTGAAGATCAGCAGGGTGATCGGCGCGTCGGGTTTTTCGCCGACATACTGCTGGACGACCGTGGTCGGCACGATGGCGCCGGCCTTCACGAACAGCGGCATGCGCGAGAGCGGCGCGTCGGCCTTGACGCTCTGGCCGCCCTTGAAGGCCTTGCCGGTCTCGAAGTCGTACCAGGTTCCGGCCGGCAGGTAGACGCTGCGCGAGCGGGCCTTGAAGGCGGTGACCGGGGCGACCAGGAAGTCCTGGCCGAACAGGTACTGGTCGTCGACGTTCCTGGCCTCGGCGTCGCCGGGATAGTCCATCACCAGGCCGCGCATCATGCTGCCGTCGCGGTGATAGGTGTCGGCCGCCAGGGTGTAGACGTAGGGCATCAGCCGGTAGCGAAGCTCGTCGTACCAGGCCAGCGACTTGTAGATGTCGCTGCCTTCGTCGGCGAGTTCGTAGATCTCGCGGAACGGCAGTTCGCCGTGGCTGCGGAACAGCGGGCTGAAGGCGCCGAACTGGAACCAGCGCAGGTTCAGCTCCTGCCACTCGGCCCAGTGGGCCGGGTCCTTGGTCTCGTAGCGCTTCTCGACCGAGAAGCCGCCGATGTCGGTGGTCCAGTTGGGAATGCCCGACATCGACAGGTTCACGCCGGCCGAGATCTGGTCGCGGAAGTCGTCCCAGCGGGCCACGACGTCGCCGCTCCACACCGCCGAGGCGTTGCGCTGCAAGCCGCCGAAGCCCGAACGGGTCAGGATGAACGGCCGGACGTCGGGGTTGTCCTTGATCTCGCCCTCGTAGACGCCGCGGGTGTGCTCCAGCGCATAGCTGTTGAAGTACTCCGCGCCGGGGCCGAGCGCCGTCGGGCTCATGCGCAGGGTGCGCTCGGGCACGTCGACGTTGGAGTGCAGGTCGGGCTCGGAGGCGTCCATCCACCAGGCGTCGACGCCATAGACCTTGAGGTCGCGCTTGACCTGCTTCCAGTAGATGTCGCGCGCTTCTTGGCTATAGGGATCGTAGAACGAGTTCAGGTAGCCCGGCCCCACCCAGTCAAGCGCGCCCTGCTCGATGTTGCGCTTGTACATGTGGCCCTTGGCGTCCAGCTCCTTGAAGTTGTCCGTGGTCGGATAGAACTTCGGCCAGATCGAGATCATGAAGTGGGCGTTCATCCCGTGGATGTCGTCGACCATCTTCTGCGGGCTGGGGAAGCGCGTTTCGTCGAACTTGTGCGTGCCCCACTCGGGATCTTTCCAGTAGCGCCAGTCCATGACGATGTTGTCGAGCGGCAGGCCGCGCTTGCGGTACTCCTTCACCACGCCGACGATCTGGTCCTGGGTCTCGTAGCGCTGGCGCGACTGCCAGAAGCCGTAGGCCCAGCGCGGCATCATCACCGCCGAGCCCGTCAGGTCGCGATAGCCGGCGACCACCTGATCCAGGTCCTCGCCGCCGATGTAGTAGTAGTCGATGGCCTTGCCGACTTCCGAGGTCAGTTGCAGCGAGTGACGGTCGGCCGCGGGCATCGGGTCGTTGTGCAGCAGGCCGATATAGCCGTCGTCGGGCGTCCACTCGACGCGCACCTTGTGCTTCTTGCCCGGCGTCAGCTTGGCGTCGAAGTTGTGATACCAGGGGTTCCAGTTCTGGCGCCAACGGTCGATGACCAGCTGGCCGTCCAGCCACACCTTGGCGTAGCCGCTGGAATAGAGCTTGAAGTTGTGCTCGCCGGCCTTGTCGGTCTGGACGAAGCCGTCCCAGGTCACCGTCTGGCCCGGCAGGTTCTTCTTGGCGGCGTCCTGCAGCTCGGCGGGCCAGTTCGGCAGGTCCTTCAGGAAACGGTAGTCGATGTCCTTCTCGACCCGCGTCACCTTCAGCTGACCGTTCTGGTAGTACTTGGCCGTGAAGCCGCCGGCCTTGCCGTCGGCGTCGAAGATCTTCAGGTCGCGCGAGGCGACGTCATAGGGGATCGGATTGCCGAACCGGGTGATCGAGTTGTTGTCCCAGAGCAGGCCGTAGCCCTTGGACGACAGCAGCATCGGCACGGCGATGGCGCGGTTGTACTGCAGCAGCTCCACGTCGCGGCCATTGTAGTTCATCTGGCCGTTCTGGTGCTGGCCAAGACCGTAGAAGGCCTCGTCCGTGCCCGGATTGAACTGCTGGCGGACGCTGTAGAAGTCCTGCCCCTCGACCTTGACCGGCGTGAAGGCGCCGCGGTCGCGCTCGGCCAGCACCTTGCGGCCGGCCGCATCGAGGAAGTCGACCGTGCCGTCCTTCAGCGAGACCTGGGCGGTCGCCTTGGCCGTCTTCAGCGTCAGCACCCCGCCCTTCTCGTCGACCGTGAAGCCGCTGGTCACGGGCTTGGCCGTGACCATCAGGCTGGGCGGGTTGTCGAAGGTGTCGGTCGGCGAGGCGGTCACGTGAATGATCCGCTCGCCCATCACCTGCAGCCGCACCTTCTTGGCCGGGCCCGAAGCTGGGGTCACCACCACGCCGTCGGCGGTCTTCTCGAACCCGCCGTCGAGGGCGAAGGCGCTGGTCGAGGCCAGCAGGGAGAGGGCCAGGCCCGCGGCCAGGCCGCCGCCCCGATAGATGCTGCGCATGTCGTTCTTCTTCCCTGTCGTCGTTGTTTTCGTTCTTGTTCTCAGGCCTGGCCGGCGACCTAGTAGGTCGCCAGCTTCACCTTCAGGATCTGGGGCAAGGTCGTCAGGTTCAGGCCGTAGTCGACCTGGTCGCCGTTCCAGACGCGGTCGAACACCCACTGGCCCTTGTCGTCGAAGTGGCCTTCCTCGACGCGCGAGACCATGAACCGCTCGTTCTTGGCCGAGCCGAAGGTCAGGCGGGCGCGGTAGCCGGTGATCAGGAACTCGTCGGGCCCCAGTTGCGCGACCAGCGCGCCGGCGTCGGGGATCTCGCGGTCGGGCTGCTTCTCGGCCTTGGCCATCCACGGGGCCTCGATCGAGCCGAACTGCCATTCGCCATAGGTCACGCGCACGTTCCAGCGGCCGCCCAGGTCGATGGTCTCGGGCTTGCCGCCCTCCTGCTCGCCCACGCCCCAGACCTTGCCCTCGTAGGACAGGCGCGCCCACTCGCGGGCCATCGGCGCGAGCAGCCGGTAGTGGACGGCGAAGTTCTCGATCGCCTTGGCGTCGATGGTCTTGGCGCCCAGCGGGTAGTTGGAATAGCCGGTATAGTCGATGCCGAACGGGGCGAAGCCGATGCCCTGATGGCCCAGCACGTCGTAGATGTAGCGGGCGTAGGCCTTGTCGCTGCCGATCTCTGGCACGAACAGGGCGTTGTCGGCCCGGCCGTACTGTTCCAGCGTCTTACGGACCTTCTCGCTCTCGCGCATGTAGATGTCGGGCGCCAGGGCGTCGATCGACGGCGCGGCGGCCTTCCAGACGTCGAGCACGTTCCAGGTCGGGCCGCCCGACGAGTAGGTGAACGGGTCCTGGTCGTTGAAGGGGTCGCGCAGGGCGGCGTTGACGTACATCGGCAGCGGCAGCACCTGCTTGCCGGCGGCGGCGATCTCGTCGACGTAGCGGCCGATCGACCAGGCGTAGAAGAACTCGTCGGCGTCCTTGCCGAACACCTCTTTCCAGGTTCCAGGCTTCTTGTTCATCGCCTTGGCCAGTTCCTTCGGAACCGGGCCGTCGAAGATCTTCTGGGCGGTCGGCGAGAAGTCGCGGATGGCGCTGTAGGCCCCCACCTCGTTCTCGGGCTGGACCATGATCACGGTGTGGTCGGGATCATTGGCCTTGATGAAGCGCATCAGCTCGACGAAGGCCTTCTTGTCGGCCTCCAGGGTCGCGCGGAAGTGCGGCGACAGCGAGTTCTTGACCTCGCCCTTGCCGTTGATCAGGCGCGGGAAGCGCTTGTTGTCGAGCTTGACCCACTCGGGCGCGTACTGCGGGCCGTTGTTCTTCCAGGTGGCGAACCACAGGATGACCAGCTTGGTGTCGTTCTCGCGGGCCTGCTTGAGCAGCAGGTCGAGATAGGAAAAGTCGAACTTGCCCTCGACCGGCTCGATCTGCTCCCAGGCGATCGGGATCTCCAGGGTGTTGGCGTGCAGGGCCTTCACGGCCGGCCACACCTTGGGCATCTGCGAGGGATAGTTGGCGGCGTTGTTGGCCTGGACGCCCAGCATCAGGAACGGCTTGCCGTCGACCAGCAGCGCATGCTTGCCGTCCTTGGTCACCAGCTTGGGCAGCTGACCTTGCGCGAAGGACGGCGCGGCGGCGGCCAGGCTGAGGATCGCGCCGAGGGCGGCAAGGCCCTGCCTGCCCCGCTTGGGCTTGCTGGAAAACGTCACGCGGAAACCTCCATGCTGGCGAGCCGGTCGGAAGCTATGCCTGCATCGGTCGCCCGCGGTGGAAAGTAAGCGCTGTCAATCGGGATGGACATCCCCTCGCCTCCTCCCGTTCCGGCGGTCGCGCGAGAGACTTGAAGCCCCGCCCACTCGTTACCGCTACCATTCTTATAAATACGACAATTAGCGGAGACAGCCCCGATTGCAACCGGTTTTAGCCCGGGCGCAGGCGCGCCGGTTCGGCAGCAAATCTTTGTAACGATTGGATAAAGGCAAAAAAATCCGCGCATCGCCGCAGGAGCGATGCGCGGGGAAAAGAAACGCGCGGCTTCGGGGAGAAGAGCCCGCGCGATGCGCTGACGACCGAAGGTCACCAGGACGAAGACGATCCGAGATCGCCTCCGCCGATGGAACGATACGTATAATCATACAAATGAAGAGGCAACCCTTTTTGTCCGCCTCGCGGCCAGTCCGGCAAAGAAAAAGCCGCGGATCGCCAAGGCGCTCCGCGGCTGCAGGAAGACGCGAGTTCGGGGAGGAACCTCGCGGTGGCGAGCCCGCCCTGCCCCCGAAGAAGCAGGCCGGGCGCCGCCGGATCAGAAGTCGACGCGCAGGGTCGCCGAGACGCGACGATCGACCAGGATGCTGTCGCGCGGACGCGTTTCCTTGCCGAAGAACGTGTCGCGCTGGGTGTCCGTCAGGTTCACGCCTTCGATGGTGAAGGCCATGTGGTCGTTGATGTCGTAGGTCGCCGAGGCGTCCAGCTGGCCGAAGGCCTTGCTGTAGACCGGCAGGTTGCCCGTGCCGTTGCCCGAGGTGGTGCGAACGAAGTCGTCACGCCAGTTGTAGGCCAGGCGGAACGAGATCGGGCCCTTCTCGTAGATGCCGACCACGTTGTAGCTGTGCTTGGACAGCCCTTCGAGCGGCACGTTCGGCAGGTCCACGCCCGAGGTGTCCCGCGCCGTGGGGTTCGGCGCCGAGCTGTCGACGTAGGTGTAGTTGGCCTGGACGCCCAGGCCCGACCACAGGCCCGGCAGGAAGTCGAAGAACTGGTTGTAGCCGACTTCGAAGCCCTTGATCTTGCCGTCGTCGCCGTTTTCCGGACGCGTGATGTCGAACAGGGCGGTGCGGCCGTCCGGGAAGACGATCGGCACGTCGCTGCGGGTGACGTTGTAGATGAAGCCGTCGACCTTCTTGTAGAAGGCCGCGCCGTACAGCATGCCGGTCTTGTTGAAATACCACTCCAGCGAGGCGTCGAACTGGTCGGCCTCGAGCGGACGCAGGTTCGGGTTGCCGAAGGTGACCGAGTTGCGGCCCTGCTGGGTGCTGCCCGGCTGGCCGATGTTGGCGTTGGCGTTCAGCTGGTTGAAGGTCGGACGCGACAGGCCCTTCGAGGCGGCCAGGCGCAGCTGCAGGTCTTCCTTCAGGTGGATGCGCAGGTTCAGGCTCGGCAGCGCCTTGGTGTAGGACTGGGCGACCTCGACCGGCGAGTAGATGGTCGCGCCCGAGGTCTCGCCGGCCTGGCCGTAGTTGACGATCGGCGTGATGCCTTCGAAGCCCGACGAGGTCACGTTGGTGCGGACCACGCGCAGGCCGACATTGCCGTCGACCGGGAACTGGCCAGCGTCGAAGCCGAAGCGGGCCACACCGTACATGGCGTAGGTCTGCTCGCCTTGGGTGTTGGTGTCGGCCGGGCCGTAGCCCACGCCTTCCGACAGGCCCAGGGCCTTGAGCGTGGCGCGGTAGTCGAGCGCGATCGAGCGCTTGAACGCCACCGTCGGGCCGAACGAGTCGACCTTGTCACGGAAGAAGTTGTCGAACTGGTTGACCTCGTAGAGGTTCGGATAGTTCGACAGCGGGCTGAAGAAGCCCACGAAGCGGTAGGTGCTCGAGCGGGTCACCGCCTCGCGGTCGGTGTAGCGCACGCCGACCTTGATCGAGCGCAGGATGCCCGCGTCGGCCGGCTTGTACTCGGCGTCGGCGCGCCAGGCCTTCTCGGTGCCCACCGACTTGTCGATGTGGTCGAGATAGTAGCCCAGGTTGAAGTTCGACGGGTTGCTGGCGTAGCCGCTCGGGCCGGTGGTGATCACCGGGATGTCGCCCGAGATGTCGTGGTTGAACACCGGGATCGTGGCGCCGACGTTGACGATCGAGCGCACCGAGTCGGTGATCGCGCGGACGTACTGGAAGTCGGTGCTCAGCGTCAGGTCGTCTGTGGCGTCCCACTTGCCGCCGATCGAGTAGTCGGTGGTGACCGAGTGGCGCTGGGTGAAGCTGGTGTTGGAGTCATACGGCACGTTGGCGAACGAGCCGCTGATGAACTCGCCGTTCTCGTCGAACTTGAAGGTGCTGCCGGCGACCGGGAGGATCGAGTTGCTGCCAGTGTAGGCGAACACCGAATAGTCCTGCCATTCGAACTTGTAGTCCGAGTGCACGACCTGGCCGTAGATCTCGGTGCGGTCGTTCGGACGCCATTGCAGGCCCAGCACGCCGCCCTTGCGGGTGCGGTCGCCCAGGGTCGTGTTGACGCCGGCGCCGTGCGGCACGGTGACGGTCTTGCCCTCGTAGCCCGGGTAGTTGACGTAGTTCGCGTCACCCGGCTTCAGGGTGTAGAACGGCTCGGTCGAGATGGTGTCCTGACGGAACGCGCCCTTCTGGTAGGCGATGTTGGCCAGCACGCCGATCTCGCCGATGCTGGTGTCCCAACGGTCGCTGACCAGCAGCGAGGCCGAAGGCTTGGTCTTCTCGACGAAGTCGTAGGTGTTGGAGGTGACGCTGGCCGAGAGCTTGCGGCCCGAGAAGTCGAACGGCATGCGGGTGCGCAGGTTCACCAGGCCGCCGATGCCGCCTTCGATCAGGTCGGCCGCCGGGTTCTTGTAGACGTCGACGCCGGCCAGCACTTCCGACGGCACGTCCTCGAAGCTCAGGCCGCGGCCTTCGCCGGCGGTGAAGCTGTCGCGGCCGTTGATCTCGGTGCGCACCTGGGTCAGGCCGCGGATGGCGATGTTGGCGCCTTCGCCGTAGTTGCGGTCGATCTGGATGCCGGGGATGCGCTGCAGCGCTTCGGCGACGTTGCGGTCGGGCAGCTTGCCGATGTCGGTGGCGACGATCGAGTCGACGATCTGGCTGGCGTCGCGCTTCATGGCCTGGGCCGAGCGCAGGCTGGCGCGCACGCCGGTGACGACGACTTCTTCGACAGCGGTGTCAGGCTGGGCCGCATCGGCGGGCGCATCTTGCGCGAAGGCCGGAGCGGCGGTGAAGGCGGCCATGACGATGGCCGAAACGCCGGCCAGCTGCGCACGGCGCGTGAAATTGGGGTGCCTCATGCTTCCCTCCCGTGATCGTCGCCCCAGCGCTCTCAAGGCGCAGTGGACGTTTGTTGAACTTGTGGTCGAAACGGGACAGCGCTGTCTTTTCGCTGCCACGCGGGATGGGTCGACCTATATGATACCGGTAACTCGCAAGCAAGCGATCAAAGGATTAATGTGATTAATCCCGACACAGTGGCATTGGAACCACAGCCTACCCGGGGGGCGAGTGAAACATTCGGCCGTATTGGCGGCCGCCCGCCGACGTTTGCGCGGGCCGATATTATACTATAAATGCTGCACCGCCGGCTGGACCGTCGGCGACGTTTTAGGGACGGCCATGAACCAAGGGATCGCAGGCGGACGCAGCCAAGAGCGCGACGCCAACCAGAACTTCTCCCAGGCCGGCCGGGAACATCTCTGACATGGTCGCTTCGGATCCTTCCATCACCATCTTCGGCGACTGGGGCACCTCGCGCCTGCGCCTCTACCTGCGCCAGGGCAAGAGCGTGCTGGACCGCCGCGACGGCCCCGGCATCGGCTCGCTGAGCGCCTCGCCCGAGCAGACCTTCCTCGACCTCGTCGGCGACTGGCGCGAAGCCGGTCCCGAAACCATCCTGCTGTGCGGCATGGTCGGCTCGCGCAACGGCTGGGTCGAAGCCCCCTACGCCCCCTGCCCCGCCGACGCGGCGGCGATCAGCGAACGACTGGTGAAGGTCGAGGCCCAGGGCCTGACCGTCTCGATCGTGCCGGGCCTCTCCTGCACCAACCCGCTGGGCGGTCCCGACGTGATGCGCGGCGAGGAAACCCAGATCCTCGGCGCCCTGGCGCTGAACCCCGAACTGAAGACCGGCCGCCACCTGCTGGCCATGCCGGGCACCCACACCAAGTGGGTGGTGGTCGAGGACGGCGCGATCGCCAGCTTCCTGACCGCTCCGGTCGGCGAGACCTTCGCCGTGCTGCGCGAGCATTCGATCCTGGCCAAGGCCGCCGCCGGCGACGCGCCCGCGACGCCGGAAGGCTTCGACCTGGGCCTCTCGCGGATCACCGACAAGGGCGCGGCCCTGCTGCCGCACTTGCTGTTCGAGACCCGCAGCCGCCAGCTGATCGACGGCCTGCCCAAGGCCGACGCCATGGGCTTCCTGTCGGGCCTGCTGATCGGCGCCGACGCCGCCGGCGCGGCCGGCTGGTTCGGCCAGCTGGGCAAGGTCGCCCTGATCGGGGCCCCGGCCCTGAACGCCCTCTACGCCAAGGCCATCAAGGCCGCTGGCGGCGACAGCTTCGAGATCGACGGCGACGCCGCCGTGCTCGCCGGCCTGTCTTCCCTTTCGTCCTCAATCACGCGTGATGCCCATGTCCTTGCCTGACGCCCCGCCCATCGTCGCCATCCTGCGTGGCGTTAAGCCCGACGAGATCGTCGAGATCGCCGGCGCCCTCGTCGACGCCGGCATCGGCTACATCGAGATCCCGCTGAACTCGCCCGAGCCGCTGGTCAGCATCGGCAAGCTCTGCGAAGCCTTCGGCGACAAGGCCCTGTGCGGCGCCGGCACCGTCCTGACCCCGCAGGCGGTCGACGACGTGGCCGCGGTCGGCGGCAAGCTGATCGTCACCCCGAACATCGACGCCGACGTGATCTCGCGCGCCGTCGAACTGGGCCTGACCGTCATGCCCGGCTTCTCGACGCCCACCGAAGCGTTCGTCGCCGTTAAGGCCGGCGCCAAGGCGCTGAAGCTCTATCCGGCCGGCTCGTTCGGCCCGGGTCACCTGAAGGCCGTGCGCGACGTGCTGCCCAAGGACATCGAGATCTACGCCGTCGGCGGCGTCGGCGCGGCCAACCTCAAGCCCTGGCTCGACATCGGCGTGGCAGGCATCGGCGTCGGCGGCGAGCTCTACCGCCCCGGCTACACCGCCGCCGAAGTCGGCGAGCGGGCCCGCGCCCTGGTCGCGGCCTGGACTGCGCAGACCGCCGGCTGAGCCGTCTTACGATCATAACGAAGAGCAGCCCTAAAGGGGGGAAGCCCACGTGAAGAACCTAGCAACCATCGATCTCGCCATCCTGGCGATATACGCCGTGGCGATCTTCGCCCTGGCGCAGTGGGTTTCCCGGGACAAGGGCGGCCACAAGAAGGACTCGACCGACTACTTCCTCGCGTCGAAGGCCCTGCCCTGGTGGGCGATCGGCGCCTCGCTGATCGCCGCCAACATCTCGGCCGAGCAGATCATCGGCATGAGCGGCTCGGGCTACGCCATCGGCCTGGCCATCGCCTCCTACGAATGGATGGCGGCCCTGACCCTGCTGATCGTCGGCAAGTTCTTCCTGCCGATCTTCATCAAGAACGGCATCGTCACGATGCCGCAGTTCCTGGAGCAGCGTTACGGCCCCAGCGTGCGGACCATCATGGCCGTGTTCTGGCTGGGCCTGTACGTCTTCGTGAACCTGACCTCGATCCTGTGGCTGGGCTCGATCGCCGTGCACACCGTGACCGGCATGGACCAGATGTGGGCGCTGGTCGCCATCGGCGTCTTCGCCCTGGCCTACCAGCTGTGGGGCGGCCTCAAGGCCGTGGCCCTGACCGACATCGTTCAGGTGGCCCTGCTGGTGGCCGGCGGCCTGATCATCGCCTGGCTGTCGCTGGACAAGATCGGCGGCGCCGGCGGCGTCGTGGCCGGCTTCCACCATCTGACCACCCAGTTCCCCGACCACTTCGACATGATCCTCGACCGGGCCAGCCCGCACTACAAGGACCTGCCGGGCCTCAGCGTCCTGTTCGGCGGCCTGTGGATCATGAACATCAGCTACTGGGGCTTCAACCAGTACATCATCCAGCGCGCCCTCGGCGCCAAGGACCTGCCCGAAGCCCAGAAGGGCATCGCCCTGGCCGCGTACCTCAAGCTGCTGATGCCGGTCATCGTGGTGCTGCCGGGCATCGCCGCCCTGGTGCTGGTCGACGGGACCATCAAGCCCGACCAGGCCTATCCGGAGATGATGAAGCTGCTGCCGCCCGGCCTGCTGGGCCTGGTGTTCGCCGCCCTGGTGGCCGCGATCGTCGCGTCGCTGGCCGCCAAGATCAACTCGATCGCCACCATCTTCACCCTCGACCTCTACGCCAAGGCCAAGACCGGCTCGAGCGAGCAGCACCTGGTCCTGGTCGGCCGCATCACCGCCATCGTCGCCGTGATCATCGGCATCCTCACGGCCAAGCCGCTGCTGGGCGGCGCCGAGCAGGCGTTCCAGTTCATCCAGGAGTTCACCGGCTTCTTCACGCCGGGGATCGTGGTGATCTTCATCCTGGGCATGTTCTGGAAGAAGGCCACCACCGCCGGCGCCCTGACCGCCGCCATCGGTTCGGCCGTGCTGTCGGCCATCTTCTGGTGGCTGCAGGAGCAGGCGATCTTCACGATGCCGTTCATGAACCGCGTCGGCGTGGTGTTCCTGCTGACCCTGGCCGCGGCCGTGGTCGTCTCGCTGGTCGCCCCTCAGAAGAAGGACGTCAACGTCGTCAGCCTCGACGGCGTTTCCTACAAGACCACCACCGGCTTCAACATCGCCGGCCTGGGCGTGATCATCATCCTGATCGCGCTGTACGCCACGTGGTGGTGATTTCCAGCCAGCAGCCGGCCGCGATCATCGCGGCCGGCGACGTGCTCGGCGAGGGGCCGGTGTGGGACGCTCACGCCGGCCGCCTGCTGTGGACCGACATCCAGAGCCGCCGCCTGCGCGCCTTCGATCCCGCCACCGGCGGCGTCGAGACCTTCGCCGCCCCCGAGCGCATCGGCTCGATCGCGCTTTTGCCGGGCGAGGCCAACCGCGTGATCGCGGCCTTCGAGACCGGCCTTGGCCTGTTCGATCTCGCCTCGGGCGGGGTCGAGTGGCTGCATCGCGTCGAGGCCCAGGCCAACGGCCGCCGCTTCAACGACGGCCGCGTCGACCGCGCCGGGCGCTTCTGGGCCGGCACCATGGTCGAGGACGAGGCCATCCGCCATCGCGCCGAGGCCAGCGTCTGGCGCCTGGACCATGCCGGCGACTTCACGCCCCACTTCGGCGGCGTGCAGATCGCCAACGGGCTGGCGTTCAGCCCCGACGGCAAGACCGCCTATTTTTCCGACAGCCCGCTGCAGACCATCTTCGCCTTCGACCTGGACGAGGACGGGACGCTCTCCAGCCGCCGCGTCTTTGCGGAAGTGACCGAAGGCTATCCCGACGGGGCCACGGTCGACGCCGAAGGCTGCCTGTGGAGCGCCCGCTGGGCGGCCGGGACCGTGGTTCGCCACGCCCCCGACGGCCGTGTGCTGGAGACCCTGCGCGTGCCGGCCAGCCAGCCGACCTGCGTGGCCTTCGGCGGCGACGACCTGCGCACGCTTTACGTCACTTCGGCCCGGGACGAGCTTTCCGAGGACGAATTGGTCAGACAACCGCACGCTGGCGATGTATTCGCGTATGACGTGACCGTTCCGGGTCTGCCCGAACCACGATACACAGGGGCGATTCGTTTCGCGTCCAACGTATAGAAAAGAAGACTTTGGCGATGCGCACCCAGCCTGGACTGAGCCTCACCTACGGCCTCGTGGAATCGCTTGGTCAGGCCATCGTCACCGGCGAGTACGCCGAGGTGGGCTTTCCCACCGAGGGCGAACTGTCCAAGAAGTTCGGGGCCAGCCGCACGGTGACGCGCGAGGCGGTGAAGATGCTCACCGCCAAGGGCCTGCTCAGCGCCCGCCCCCGCCACGGCACGGTGGTCGAGCCGGAAGCCAACTGGAACCTGCTCGACCCCGACGTCCTGCGCTGGCTGCTGGAGCGCAAGTTCTCGCTGAAGCTGCTGTCGGAGTTCACCGAGATGCGGCTGGGCATCGAGCCCGCCGCCGCCGCGCTGGCCGCCCGCAACGCCGACGAGGAAGGCCTCAACGCCATCCGCAAGGGCCTGGCCCGGATGAAGGCCGCCGCCGACGGCGAGGACGATCCCCTCGCCTCGGACATCGCCTTCCACATCGCGATCCTCAACGCGACCAAGAACCCGTTCTACAGCGAGCTGCACGAGCTGGTGAACACGGCGCTGCGGATCTCGATCCGCTTCACCAACCGCATCAAGGGCCGCACCGCCTCGATCCCCTCGCACGAGGACGTGGCCAACGCGATCATCGCCCGTGACGCCGTGGCGGCGCAAAGCGCCATGCAGGCCATCATCGTCGACGTGCTGGAACTGATCCGCGCGGCCTCGGCCAACGACGCCCAGACCGCGCGCAAGGAAGCCTGACCCCAGGCGTCCGCGCCTTACCCCGATTTAACTCGTCGAACCCCGTTTCTCGTCTAGAAGTCCCAGCTGGGAATCTGACGCAAAAAGGGGCGATGTCGTGGGTTACGGGTTCAAGGGGTCCTTCGGGCGCACGACGGCGCTGGCCCTGGTTCTGACGGTTTCGGCCGCCGGCCTCGCCGCCTGCGGCAAGGACAAGAAGGCCGAGGCCAAGGCCAAGAAGCCCATCGCCGCCCAGACCGTCAGCGTCTCGCCGGTCGCGGTCCTGCCGCTGCCGCGCGTCATCAACGCCTCGGGCACCATCTCGGCCTGGGAAGAGGTGCCGGTCGGCGCCGAGACCGGCGGCCTGACCGCCACGGCCGTCAACGCCGAGGAAGGCCAGTTCGTCCGCCAGGGCCAGGTGCTGGTTGCGCTGAACGACACCCTGCTGCGCGCCCAGCTGCGCCAGCAGGACGCGTCGGTGACCAGCGCCCGCGCCACCCTCGCCGAGGCCGAGGCCTCGCTGAAGCGTTCGCGCGAACTGCTGGCCAAGGGCTTCCTCTCGCAGGCCTCGCTCGACACGGCCACCGCCCGCCAGGCCACCGCCGCCGCCCAGGTCGCCGCCGCCGAGGCCGCCCGGGGCGAGACCGCCGCGCGCGTGGCCCAGGCCTCGATCCGCGCCCCGGTCTCGGGCCTGATCGTCCGCCGCAGCGTCACCAAGGGCCAGATCGTCAGCGCCGGCAACGAGCTCTTCCGCATCGTCCGCGACGGCCGCATGGAGCTGGACGCCGAGCTTCCCGAGACCGACCTTGGCCTCGTCAAGGCCGGCATGCCCGCGGTCATCACCTCCGAACAGGTGGGCAAGGCCGACGGCGCCGTACGCATCGTCACCTCCGAAGTCGACCCGCAGACCCGCCTGGGCGTGGCCCGCATCGCCCTGACGGCGATGGGCGCCTTCCGTCCGGGGATGTTCGCCCGCGCCCAGATCCAGGCCGGCGACCAGGCCTCGCCCGTGGTGCCCAGCGCGGCGATCCTCTACCGCCAGAACCAGCCCGGCGTGTTCATGGTCGACCGCAACCGCAAGGCCCAGTTCCGCAAGGTGGCGATCGTGGCCCGCACCGGCGACGTCACCGCCGTCATCGGCGTCGCGGCCGGTGAAGAGGTCGTGGTTCAGGGCGCCGGCTTCCTGGGCGACGGCGACGCCGTCCGGGTGGCCGTGCACCAGCCCGCCCCGACCCTGTCCGCCGCCAAGCGCTAGGGCCCGACGATGGACACCAACAACATCTCGCGCTGGGCGATCAAGAACCCGATCCCCGTCCTGATGCTCTTCGTCATGCTGACGATCGCCGGGGTCGCCGGCTTCATGAGCATGCGGGTCAACAACAACCCCGACGTCGACCTGCCGCTGGTGGTGGTCTCGGCCTCGCGTCCCGGCGCCGCGCCGAGCGAACTGGAGACCCAGGTCACCCGCCTGATCGAGGACTCGATCGCGGGCCTGGGCCAGGTGCGCCACATCACCTCGACCGTCGGCGACGGCTTCTCGTCGACCTTCATCGAGTTCGAACTGGGCGTCGACCACGAGCGCGTCACCAACGACGTGCGCAACGCCATGTCCAACCTGCAGTCGGCCCTGCCGCAGGACATGCAGATCCCCAACGTCACCCGCATCGACATCTCGGGCGACCCGCTGATCACCTACGTGGTGCAGGCCCCCACCCTGACGCCGGAGCAGCGCAGCTGGTTCGTCGACAACGACGTGGCCCGCACCCTGCTGGCCATCCGCGGCATCGGCGAGGTCAACCGCCTGGGCGGCGTCAGCCGCGAGATCGAGGTGGCCCTGGATCCGGACCGCCTGTCGGCCCGCGGCGTCACCGCCGCCGCCGTCAGCCAGGCCCTGGCCAGCACCAACGCCGACCTGCCCGGCGGCCGGGTGACCGTCTCGGGCTCCGAACGCGCCATCCGCACCCTGGGGGCGGCCGGCTCGGTGGAGCAGCTGCGCGAGACGCGGATCCCGCTGTCGGGCGGCGGCACCGTGCGCCTGGGCGACCTGGGCACGGTCACCGACCGCTGGGCCGAACCGCGCAACCGCGCCCGCTTCGACAACCGCGAGGTCGTGACCTTCAACATGGTCCGTTCGCGCGGCGCCAGCGAGGTCAAGGTCGCCGAGAAGGTGCGTGAGGCGGTCAAGAAGCTCGACGAGGAGCATCCCGAACTGACGATCTCCGAGATCACCTCGAACGTGAAGTACATCGAGGAAAGCTACTGGGCCTCGCTGGAGGCGCTGGGCCTGGGCGCCCTGCTGGCGGTGCTGGTGGTTCTGCTGTTCCTGCGCGACTGGCGCGCCACCTTCCTGGCGGCCGTGGCCATCCCGCTGTCGCTGCTGCCGACCTTCGCGATCATGGCCCCGCTGGGCCAGTCGCTGAACGGCGTCACCCTGCTGGCCCTGTCGCTGACCGTGGGCATCCTGGTCGACGACGCCATCGTCGAGATCGAGAACATCGTCCGCCACATGCGCGGCGGCAAGTCGCCGTACAACGCGGCGATGGAGGCGGCCGACGAGATCGGCCTGGCCGTGGTGGCCACCACCTTCACCATCGTGGCGGTGTTCGCGCCCACCGGCTTCATGCCCGGGATCATCGGCCAGTTCTTCAAGGCCTTCGCCCTGGCCGCCTGCGTCTCGGTGCTGTTCTCGCTGCTGGTCGCCCGCATGCTGACGCCGCTGATGGGCGCCTATATGCTCAAGCCGCACCACAAGCCCGACACCGACCCGTTCTGGATGCCGGGCTACCTGCGCGCCCTGCAGTGGTCGCTGAACAACAAGTGGAAGGTGCTGGTCATCGGCTTCGTGACCTTCGTCGCGTCGCTGGCCCTGATCCCGCTTCTGCCCTTCGAGTTCCAGCCGGCGGCCGACCGCGGCCGCGCCCCGTTCTCGATCGAGCTGCCGCCCGGCGCCACGCTGGACGAGACCGACGCCGTCGCCCAGGAGGTCACCCGCAGGCTGGAGGCCCGTCCGGAGGTCAAGGGCGTCTACGCCTCGGTCGGCAACGACGGGGTCAACAAGGCGCGGATCACCGCCGACCTCGTGCCGAAGGGCGAGCGGATGAACCAGCAGCAGTTCAGCCGCCTGATGGTCGACCAGTTCAAGGCGATCCCCGGCGCGCGCATCGGCGCGGGCAACAACAGCGGCGGCGGCCCCGGCGACGGCGGCAGCTACACCCTGCGGCTGGTCGGCGACGACGGCCCCGAACTGGAAGCCGCGGCCCGCAAGGTCGAGGCCGAGATGCGCGGCGTTCAGGGCCTGGCCAACGTGGTCAACACCGCCTCGATCGCTCGTCCCGAGATCATCGTCACCCCGCGTCCCGACCAGGCCGCCCGCATGGGCGTCTCGGCCGGCGCGATCTCGCAGGCCGTGCGGGTCGCCACCATCGGCGATATCGACCAGTCGCTGCCCAAGTACAATCTGGGCGACCGCCAGGTGCCGATCCGTCTGCGCCTGACGCAGAACGCCCTGGGCGACCTGTCGGTGCTGGAGACCCTCAAGGTGCCGTCGGCCACCGGCGCCTCGGTGCCGCTGAACGCGGTGGCCGACATCCGCTTCGGCGCGGGTCCCTCGCAGATCAGCCGCCAGGACCGGTCTCGCGTGGCCGAGATCACCGCCGAGCTCGACGGCATCGTCGTCGGCGAGGCCTCCAAGCGGGTGCATGCCCTGGACTCGGTCAAGAAGCTGCCGAGCGGCGTCAAGGAGGTGGCCGCCGGCGACGCCGAGTTCATCGCCGAGATGATGCAGGGCTTCATCATGGCCCTCGTGACCGGCCTGCTGCTGATGTACGTCGTGCTGGTGCTGCTGTTCCGCAGCTTCGCCCACCCGGTGACCATCATGGCCGCCCTGCCGCTCGCCATCGGCGGCGCCTTCGCCCTGCTGAAGCTGGTCAACAGCAGCTTCTCGATGTCGAGCCTGATCGGCATCCTGATGCTGATGGGCATCGCCGCCAAGAACTCGATCCTGCTGGTCGAGTACGCGATCATGGCGATGAAGGACGGCATGACCCGGCGCGAGGCGCTGATCGACGCGGCCCACAAGCGGGCCCGGCCGATCCTGATGACCACCGTGGCCATGGGCGCGGGCATGGTGCCCGTGGCCGTCGGCTTCGGCGCCGATGTCGAGTTCCGGGCTCCGATGGCGATCACCGTCATCGGCGGCCTGATCACCTCGACCTTCCTGTCGCTGCTCTACATCCCGGTGGTGTTCGTGTTCATGGACCAGCTGAAGAACTGGTCGAACAAGCTGCTGGGGCGGTTCTTCCACCACTCCCACCACCACCCCGCCCACGGCGCGCACCAGGAAGAACCGGTGCTGGTCACGCGGGACTGACGACCAAGGGGCGGACTTTCGGGTCCGCCCCTTTTTCGTGCGCCTCAGGTGAAGGACGCGGCCACGCGCCGCAGGGCCGAGGCTAGCACCGCCTGCTTGCCCGGCGCGCCGAGCGACAGCCGCGCCCCTTCGGCCTGGACGCCAGGCGCGGCGAACAGCGAGGCCGAGGCCAGCGACAGACCCTCGGCCGAGCCTCCGACGGTCCGATCCAGCCAGACATGCAGGCAGCCCACGGGTCCGACGGCCAAGGGCAGGATCTCGGCCGCCAGGGCCCGGCGGGCGGCGGCCTCGGCGCGCACCCCGGCCAGGATCGCCTCAGCGGTCCCGTCGCGGATCCAGGCGGCAGCCACGGCCGCCATCAAGGGCGGAGGCATCTGGCACAGGGCATGGCCGGCCGCCGCCAGCCGCTCGGCGCAGGCCGGATCGGGCGCGACGACGTAGGCGATGCGCAGGCCCGGCGTCAGGGCCTTGGCCAGGGTCGCCACGTGCCAGGTGCGCTCCGGAGCCAGCGCGGCCAGCCCATCGGGAGCCTGTTCGGGCAGACGGCCATAGGCGTCGTCCTCGACGAGGCGGGCGCCGGCCGCCGCGCACGCCTTCACGACGGCCGCCCGCCGTAGCGGCCCCATCGTCGCCGTGGTCGGGTTCTGCCAGGTGGGCGTGACCACCACCAGCCGCGCGCCGGTGGCCGCCAGTCGCTCGGCCAGGGCTTCGGGCATGATCCCTTCGGCGTCCATCGGGCAGGCGACAGCGCGCACGCCGCGCGCGGCCAGGGCCGCCAGCAGGCCGGGATAGGTCAGGGCTTCGACGATCACCGCATCGCCCGGCGCGGTCTCCACCGCCAGGATCGCCGACAAGGCCGCCTGCGCCCCGGCGCAGACCACGATGCGCTCGGGATCGACCGCGCCGAGGCCTGGGGCCAGCCACGCCGCCCCCGCCGCCCGCTGGGCCAGGGACCCCGGACCGGCGTGATAGGCCATCAGGGTCGCAGGATCGGTGCGGGCCAGCACCTGGGCCGTCGTCTCGCGCAGCAGCGCCGCCAGCGACAGCCCCTGCGGCTGCGGCGGCAGGTTCATCGACAGGTCGACGAACCCGGCCTCCTCCTCGCCCGCGCGCCTTCGCACGAAGGTGCCGCGCCCGGCCGCGCCCTCGACCAGTCCCTGCTCGCGGGCCAGGGCGTAGGCACGGGTGACCGTGGTGAAGTCGACGCCCAGCAGGCCGGCCACCGTCCGCTGCGGCGGCAACTGCTCGCCGGCCGAAAGCTCGCCGTCGGCGACCGCCGCGCGCAGGGCCTCGAACACCCGCCGATAGATCGGCCCCTCGCCCGCGGCGACCCGCCGCAGCCATCCGGCGCCCGCCGGCAGAACGGCGTCTCTTGCGTCGACCATCATTGATCCATACATTTATCGGAGAATGTATGGATCAATTTTCGGATTGTAGGTAGGGGTCATGACGCCCGGACACGAGTTTTTCGATCCGCCCTCGCCCATCGTCAGCGGCTTTCGCCAGCGCTGCCCGCGCTGCGGCGAGGGCAAGCTGTTCAAGGGCTTCCTGGCGCTGGCCCCGGCCTGCGACCAGTGCGGCCTGGACTACGGCTTCGCCGAGCCCGCCGACGGCCCGGCCTTCTTCGTGATGAGCGGCGTCGGCATCCTGGTGACCTTCGCCTTCGCATGGGTCGAGGTGGTCTATCGCCCGCCGATCTGGGTGCATTTCGTGACCGTGTTCCCGGCCCTGATCATCGGCTGTCTGGCGACCCTTCGGCCGGTGAAGGCCTGGCTGGTGGCCTCGCAGTTCGTCAACAAGGCCGAGGAAGGCAAGTTCGAGAGCCTCGGCCGCCACGACCACGATCCGCGGCGGCTCTAGCCTCCGCGCCGGGCCGCCAGGCGAAACAGCAGGGCCGAGGCCGCCAGCAGCGCGGCGAACAGCCCGTTGGCGACCAGGATCTCGAGGACCGCGCGCAACGACCCGCCCCGTCCGGTCAGCAGGGCCAGCGCCGCGACGGCGGCCAGCGCAAGGGCCGCGACCGCCATCGCCGTCGCCGTGCCCTGCGCCCGGAAGCGTGCGACGACGGCGCCGGCGAGCCCCAGGGCCACGACGCCGGGATAGGCCAGGTTGATCGGATCGTCCTCGCTGCCGACGATCCCGACCGCCAGGCTGGCCCAGATCATCAGGAAGGCCGCGCCGACGGCGAGCGCGGCTCCGGCCCGGTAGGCCAGGTCGCGGGTGCGCATCGCCGCCAGTTCCAGCATCAGGCCCGCCCCGCCCAGCATGGCGGCGAACAGGGCGAAGTCCCACGGGCTCCAGGCCACCTCGTCGGTGACCTGCATGGCCAGCCATGGCGCGGCCAGCAGCAGCACCGCCAGGCTCCAACCGGCCAGTCTCAGACCCTTCGCGGACAGGCTCATCGCCACGCTCCCTTCGTCCAGGACCAGGAGCATGCCCTATCCACGCCGGAGCCCCGATGGAGCCGGCGTGGATATTTCGTGCAGGCCGGCGGCTACTTCTTTTCGAGCAGCAGGGTCCCCTGCTTCTTGACCTGGCCCGTGATCTTGCCGGCGATCATGCCCAGAAGGCCCGGCAGCACGACCTCGACGATCACCACGTTGGCCGCGACGTTCAGCTTGCCGGTGATGTTCTGGCCCATGACCAGGGCCGAGAAGTCCAGCACGTCGTCGCGCCAGGCCTTGGTGACGTTGGCCAGGCCGCCGGGGATCTGCGCGCCCAGCTGTTCGAAGCCGTTCTCGATCCGTCGCTTGGCCTCGGCGACACCGAGTTCGTGCGGGATGTTGATGGTGACGGGCTTCGACATGGGAACTCCGAAAGGCGTGTTGCGCCCCTGACATAAGGATCCCGGGGGCGTTCGGCTATACGTCCAGTTCTGACGCACCAGAGGCGCAGGGTCCAAGCGTCCACGGAGGAAGCCATGACCGACATCGCCATGACCCAGTACTTCGACGCTCCCGTTCGCAGCGCCTCCGTCCGCCGGGCCCGCCCGGGCCGCCCGACCGGCGTCTGGGGTTCGGTCAGCTACGCGGGCGTGCTGCTGGTCTGGGCCGGCCTCTTCCTGATCCGCCCGCGCCTGGCCCTGCGGGTGATGGCCGAGCGCCGCGCCGACTCGCCGATCCCGCGCCTGTCCAAGCGCTGATCCTCTCGCCAAACGCGTCGAACGGCGCCAAGCCAGGGGCATGAGCCGCATCGTCGCCGTCCGCCCCGTCAGCCACCCGCTGGCCGCCCCGTTCCGCATCTCGCGCGGGGTCAAGACCGCCGCCGACGTCGTTGTGGTCGAGATCGCGGAAGGCGCCCACATCGGCCGCGGCGAAAGCGTGCCCTACGCCCGCTACGGCGAGACCGTGCAGGGCGTCGAGGCTCAGCTGGCGCCGGCGGCCCGCCTGCTCGCCATGGGCGGCGATTTCGTCGCCGCCCTGGCCTTGCTGCCGGCCGGCGCGGCCCGCAACGCCCTGGACTGCGCGATCTGGGACCTGCGGGCCAAGGCCTCGGGCGTCTCCGTAGCCGCCGCCACCGGCCTGGCGGTTCCGCCCGCGCTGGTCACCGCCGTCACCGTCAGCCTCGATACGCCGGACGCCATGGCCGCCGCCGCGCTCAAGGTCGCCGACGCGCCGCTGATCAAGGTCAAGCTGTCGGCCGAAGACCCGGCCGCGCGCCTGGCCGCCGTGGCGCAGGCCGCCCCCGACGCGGCGCTGATCGTCGACCCTAACGAGGGCTGGACCTTCGACATCCTGCGCGGCCTGGAAGACCAGCTGTCGCGCCTCAACATCGCCCTGGTCGAACAGCCCCTGCCGGCCGGCGAGGACGCCGCGCTGGAAGGCTACGCCCCGCCCTTCCCGATCTGCGCCGACGAGTCGGTGCACACCGCCGCCGACCTGCCGGCCCTGCGCGCGCGCTACCAGGCGGTGAACCTCAAGCTCGACAAGTCGGGCGGCCTGACCGAGGCGCTGGAGATGCTGCGCGCGGCCAAGGACCTGGGCTTCACCCTGATGACCGGCTGCATGGTCGCCTCGTCCCTGGCCATCGCGCCCGCCCTGCACCTGGCCGCCGAATGCGCCTTCGCCGACCTCGACGGGCCGTGGTGGCTGAAGGAAGACCATCCGGGCGGCCTGCGGGTCGTCGGCGGGCGGATCACGCCGCCGGCGCCAGGGTTCTGGGGCGACGGCGTCGAGGCCGAGGGGCTGTGGCTGTAACCCCCTTTCATCCCGTCATTCCCGCCCTTGTGGCGGGAAACCCTGGTTCCGCTCGCACATGAACTGCTTGGCAGTCCGCCCCGCTCGCCCTTGCGGCTGACAGAGGGGTTCCCGCCACAAGGGCGGGAATGACGGAGGTATGGGGAAAGTCGGTAGGACTTGACCCACCTCGCATAACGCCGTGCTCTGGCGGCATGACCGACGCTCTCGCCGACGCGCCCCCGCCCCGCAAGAACCCGCTGCAGGTCTGGTTCGGGATCTCGCTGTGGAAACGGATCCTGGCCGCGCTCGTGCTGGGGGCTGTGGTCGGCTATTTCTGGGGCGATGGCGCGACCAGCCTCAAGTGGATGGGCGACATCTTCGTGCGGCTGATCCGCATGATGGTGGCCCCGCTGGTTTTCGTGATCATCGCTTCGGGCGTGGCCCAGCTGGGCGACGCCCGGCGGCTGGGCGGCATCGGCGTCAAGACCATCGCCATGTACGTGCTGACCACGCTGGTGGCGGTCAGCATCGGCCTGACCATCGCCACCCTTCTGGGTCCCGGCGTCGGCGCCGACCTGCACAACGCCGCCCCCCAGGCCGTGGCCCCGCCCAAGTCGCCGGCCGAGCTGTTCATCGGCATCGTGCCGCTGAACCCGATCAAGGCCCTGGCCGAAGGCGAGACCCTGGCGATCATCTTCTTCGCCGTGCTGGTCGGGGCCGGGGTGATCGTGGCGGGCAAGGACGGGGAACCGGTCGCCCGGCTGCTGGCCAGCGCCAGCGAGGTGATGCTGCGCATCGTCGGCTTCGTGATGGAGGCAGCCCCGTTCGGGGTCTTCGCCCTGATCGCCGTGGTCATGGGCACGAACGGCCCCGAGACCTTCCTGCACGTGGCCAAGCTGGGGGTCTGCGTGATCATCGGGGCCGCGATCCAGACCTTCGTCACCCACGCCGCCGTCGTGCGGCTGGGGGCCTGGCTGCCGCTGCTGCCATTCTATCGCGGCTGCATGGACGCCATCCTGGTCGGCTTCTCCACCTCGTCCAGCTCGGCCACCCTGCCGGTGGCGATCCGGGTGGCCGAGGAGAACCTCGGCGTAAAGCCCTCGATCTCGTCGACCGTCCTGCCGCTGGGCGCCACGATCGGCATGGACGGCACGGCGATGTACGTCGCCATGCTGACCATGTTCGCCGCCCAGGCCTTCGGCGTGCCGCTGACCCTGGCCGACTACGCCCTGGTGGCGATCACCACCACCATCGTGGCCATGGGCGTGGCGCCGGTGCCGTCGGGCTCGCTGTTCGTGCTGGCCGCGGTGCTGGCCACCATCGGCGTCGGCCCCACCCAGACGGCGATCATCGTCGGCTTCATCCTGCCCTTCGACCGCATCCTCGACATGATCCGCACCGTGCCCAACGTCACCTGCGACCTGTCGATCGCCACGGCCGTGGCGCGCTGGGAGAAGGAGATCGACGTGGAGGAGTACCTGTCGAGGAAGGACGTCTAGCATCCTTCTCCCCTTGCGGGAGAAGGTGTCAGCGAAGCTGACGGATGAGGGGTCGCACGAACGAAAAACGCCGCGACGCCTGATCGGCTGTCGCGGCGTCTGATTGCTGAGACCCCTCTCACCCGGCCCTTCGGGCCGCCCTCTCCCGCAAGGGGAGAGGGATCAGGATCTGCCGATCCGCTTGATCTCCCAGTCCAGCTGGACGCCGGTCTTGGCCAGCACGTCGGCGCGGACCGTGTCGCCCAGGCCTTCCAGGTCGGCCGCCGTGGCCTCGCCGGTGTTGATCAGGAAGTTGCTGTGCAGCGGCGAGAACATCGCACCGCCGAACAGCTTGCCGCGCCAGCCGGCCTCGTCGACCAGCTTCCACGACGAGTGGCCCGGCGGGTTCTTGAAGGTCGAGCCGCCGGTCTTTTCGCGGATCGGCTGGGTGGTCTCGCGGCGGCTGGTGATCTCGGCCATGCGCGCCTTGATCGCGGCCGGCTCATCGGCGGTCCCCTCGAAGGTCGCGTCGAGCACGATCACCGTCTCGCCGTCCTGCAGGGCGCTGTGGCGGTAGGTGTAGTGCAGCTCGTCGACCGACAGTTCACGCACCACGCCCGCGCGGTCCATGACGCGCACGGACTTGACCACGTTGACCGTCTCGGAGCCGTAGCAGCCGGCGTTCATGATCACCGCGCCGCCGATCGTGCCAGGAATGCCGGCGTAGAACTCCAGGCCCGCGATGCCGGCCTCGGCCGCCTTGCGGGCCAGGATGGCGTCAGGCACGGCGCTGCCGGCCTTGATGCGGTTGTCGCCCAGGGCCTCGACGGTGTTGAAGCCTTTTCCTAAGCGGATGATCACGCCCTCGACGCCGCCGTCACGGACCAGGAGGTTGGAGCCGACGCCGATGGCCATCACCGGCACGGCCGGATCCAGGCCTTTAAGGAAATCGGACAGGTCCTGCTCGTCGGCCGGCAGGAACACCACGTCGGCCGGACCGCCGACGCGGAACCAGGTGAACGGGGCCAGGGCCTCGTCGATCAGCAGCTTGCCGCGCACGGCGGGGAGTTGGGTTTTCCAGGTCATCGCTTCGTCTCCCCTTCTCCCCTTGCGGGAGAAGGTGTCGTCCGAAGGACGACGGATGAGGGGTTTCTCGGCCTCGCCGCGCGACCCCTCATCCGACCGCTACGCGGCCACCTTCTCCCGCAAGGGGAGAAGGAAGGGATCGAGCGAAAACTACTTCGCCAGCGCTTCCAGCTGGCCCGGCAGGGCGTAGGCCCAGGACGTGATGTCGCCCGCGCCCAGCAGCACCACCAGGTCGCCGCTCGTCGCTTCGGCCGCGATCAGCGCCGGCAGGGCCGCCGGGCTTTCCAGCGGCAGGGCGCGGCGGTGGCCGAACTTCTTGAGGCCTTCGACCAGGTGGTCGCGGTCGACGCCCTCGATCGGCTGCTCACCGGCCGTGTAGACGTCGGCGACGACCACGGTGTCGGCGTCGTTGAAGCAGCTGGAGAACTCGGTCATCAGGTCGCGCAGGCGGGTGTAGCGGTGCGGCTGCACCACGGCGATCACCTTGCCCTGGCTGACGGCGCGGGCGGCCTTGAGCACGGCGGCGATCTCGACCGGGTGGTGGCCGTAGTCGTCGACCACGCGAACGCCATTGGCCACGCCCGTGGTGGTGAAGCGGCGCTTGACCCCGCCGAAGGCCGCCAGGCCGGCGCGGATCGCCTCGGCGTCGACGCCCAGTTCACGGGCCACGGCCACGGCCGCGGTGGCGTTGAGCACGTTGTGGTGCCCGGCCATCGGCATCTTCAGGCCTTCATAGCGGATCGTCTCGCCTTCCAGCGGCGAGATGGCGATGTCGAAGCTGGCGCCCTCGGGGCCCATCTCGACGTTCTGCACGCGCACCTCGGCCTGCGGGTTGGTGCCGTAGGTCACCAGGCGGCGGTTCTCGATGCGCGAGGTCAGGGCCTGCACTTCGGGGTGGTCGGTGCAGACGGCGGCGAAACCGTAGAACGGGATGTTCTCGATGAAGTCCTGGAAGCCCTTCTTCACCGCGTCGAAGTCGCCCCAGTGGTCCAGGTGCTCGGCGTCGATGTTGGTGACGATGGCCACCGTCGACTTCAGCTTCAGGAACGAGCCGTCGCTCTCGTCGGCCTCGACGACGATCCAGTCGCCTTCGCCGACCTTGGCGTTGGTGCCGTAGGCGTTGATGATGCCGCCGTTGACGACCGTCGGATCCAGGCCGCCGGCGTCGAGCAGCGCGGCCACCATCGAGGTGGTCGTGGTCTTGCCGTGGGTGCCGCCCACGGCGACCGAAAACTGAAGCCTCATCAGCTCGGCCAGCATCTCGGCGCGGCGGACCAGCGGCAAGCGCTTGTCGCGACCGGCGACCATTTCCGGGTTATCGGCCTTCACCGCCGTCGAATAGACGATGGCCGAGGCGCCTTCGACATTGGCCGCGTCATGGCCGACGAAGATGCGCGCGCCGAGCTTCTCGAGGCGCTCGGTGTTGGCGCTGGCCTTCGCATCGCTGCCCTGCACGGTATAGCCGATGCGGATCATGATCTCGGCGATGCCGGACATGCCGATGCCGCCGATGCCGATGAAGTGCACGGGGCCGAGTTCGAAGGGGACAGGACGTCGACGCTGGTTCATCGCGTCGGATTAGACGATTTGAGGCCCGTCGTGAACGGGGTCGATGACGCAAACCCGTCACGCCCCCTCGCGAACCGGTGCAAATGTGATAGACGCACGCGCATGAGCTCTACGCCCCTCGACAAGATCCGCAATTTCTCGATCGTGGCCCACATCGACCACGGCAAGTCGACCCTGTCCGACCGCCTGATCCAGACGACGGGCGGCCYGACCGCGCGCGAGATGAGCGCCCAGGTTCTCGACAACATGGACATCGAGAAGGAGCGCGGCATCACCATCAAGGCGCAGACCGTGCGCCTGAACTACAAGGCCGCCGACGGCGAGACCTATGTCCTGAACCTGATGGACACCCCCGGGCACGTCGACTTCGCCTACGAGGTGTCGCGCTCGCTGGCCGCCTGCGAAGGCTCGATCCTGGTCGTCGACGCCTCGCAGGGCGTGGAGGCCCAGACCCTGGCCAACGTCTACCAGGCCATCGACAACAACCACGAGATCGTTCCGGTCCTCAACAAGGTCGACCTGCCGGCCGCCGACGTCGATCGCGTGAAGGCCCAGATCGAGGACGTGATCGGCCTGGACGCCAGCGACGCCGTCGAGTGCTCGGCCAAGACCGGCATCGGCATTCCCGACGTCCTGGAAGCCATCGTCACCCGCCTGCCCGCTCCCAAGGGCGACATCAACGCCCCGCTGAAGGCCCTGCTGGTCGACGCCTGGTACGACGCCTACCTCGGCGTGGTCGTGCTGGTGCGCATCTTCGACGGCACGCTGAAGGCCGGCCAGCAGGTCCGCATGATGCAGACCGGCGCCACCCACCGCATCGACAAGGTCGGCGTGTTCACGCCCAAGGCCACCGACGTGGCGGCGCTGGGCCCGGGCGAGGTCGGCTTCTTCACCGCCTCAATCAAGGAAGTGGCCGACGCCGCCGTCGGCGACACCATCACCGACGAGAAGAAGCAGACGGCCGAACCGCTGAAGGGCTTCAAGGAAGTCGTGCCGGTGGTGTTCTGCGGCCTGTTCCCGGTCGACGCCGCCGACTTCGAGGACCTGCGCGCCGCCGTCGGCAAGCTGCGCCTGAACGACGCCAGCTTCACCTTCGAAATGGAAAGCTCGGCCGCGCTGGGCTTCGGCTTCCGCTGCGGCTTCCTCGGCCTGCTGCACCTGGAGATCATCCAGGAGCGCCTCTCCCGCGAGTTCGACCTCGACCTGATCGCGACCGCCCCGTCGGTCGTCTACAAGATCAAGATGCGCAACGGCGAAGAGATCGAGCTGCACAATCCGGCCGACCTGCCGGACGTGATGCAGATCGAGGAGATCGCCGAGCCCTGGATCAAGGCCACGATCTTCACCCCCGACGAGTATCTCGGCGGCGTCATCAAGCTCTGCCAGGACCGTCGCGGCATGCAGCGCGAACTGTCCTACGTCGGCAACCGCGCCATGGTCGTCTACGACCTGCCGCTGAACGAGGTGGTGTTCGACTTCTACGATCGCCTGAAGTCGATCTCGAAGGGCTACGCCAGCTTCGACTACGCCCTGGAAGACTATCGCGCCGGCGACCTGGTGAAGATGTCGATCCTGGTCAACAGCGAACCGGTCGACGCCCTGTCGATGCTGGTCCACCGCAGCCGCGCCGAAAGCCGCGGCCGCGGCATGTGCGAAAAGATGAAGGAGCTCATCCCGCAGCACATGTTCGTCATCCCGATCCAGGCGGCCATCGGCGGCCGGATCATCGCCCGCGAAACCGTCCGCGCCCTGCGCAAGGACGTGACCGCCAAGTGCTACGGCGGCGACGCCTCGCGTAAGCGGAAACTTCTGGACAAGCAGAAGGAAGGCAAGAAGCGGATGCGCCAGTTCGGCAAGGTCGAGATCCCGCAGGAAGCCTTCATCGCCGCCCTCAAGATGGACGAGGATTGATCGGCGGAGGGCCCCGCCCTCTCCCGCCTTGTGCGAAATTTCCTATTCCGAAAGCCGCGGCCATCCATTGTGGGTGAGCCGCGGTTTTCATTTGAAGGCCGCCTGATCCAGCACGGAGACGACCATGGCCTTCCCGACCAACGTCAACGACCAGATCACCGACTCCGTCAGCCAGGTGAACACCAAGGTTCTGGGCGACGCGCCCGCCATGGCCATGGGCAACCTGTTCCAGGCCACCGCTCAGGCCCTGGCGAACGCCGCCCACAACGCGACGGAAAACCAGCAGCAGGCCAACGTGACGACACAGGCCTCGACGACGCAGGGCGTCTCGACGTTGCTGTCGGTCGACACCGCCAGCGCCGGCGAGGCGACCCGGACCATCTTCGCCGCCGCCCCGCCTGCACCGCCGAGCGAACCTTCCGAGGCGGCGATACAACAGGCCCTCGAAGCCGCCCAGGCGGCGAATGAGGCGGCGATGCGGGCGGCCAACCAAGCCGTCCAAGCCGCCATGGCGTCGGCGAACGCGGCAGTGCAGGCGGCGATGCAACAGGCCGCCCAAGCCCTGCAAGCCGCCATGACCCAGACCCAGGCCGCAGCCGCCATGGCGGCTGCGGCGGGGTCCCTTCCGGAAGACTAGGTTCGGTACTCAATTGGCCGAGGGCAATGGGCTATCTGTTTCAATAGCTTATAGCAGTTGTCATCCCGGCCGCAGCGCAGCGGAGCGCCGGGATCTCCCACAGTTCAGAACCTGCAACGTGGGAGATCCCGGCTCTACGGATCGCTGACGCGCTCCTCCGGTCGGGAAGACACGTTTCCTTGCACGCCAATTGAGTCCGGGCCCTAGGGTCCGCACCCCGGCTTAGGCAGGGAAAACCGTGGATCGGTGACGAAGGTCTCGTCGGTCAGCGTTTCCAGGAAGGCGACGAGTTCTGAGACCTGGCGATCCTCCAGCCGCATCGCCACGCGATGCCGGCGGATCGCCGTCTCCAGCGTCGGAGCCGAGCCGTCGTGCAGGTATGGCGCGCTCAGCGCCACGTTGCGCAGCGAAGGCGTGCGGAAGCGCCCCGCATCGGCCGCCTCGCCGGTGACGTCGGCGAGGCCCTGGTCGCCAGTGAATGGCGCGTCGATGCGGTGGAAGCGGGGCTTGTCGGCGTCGGTGAACAGCGGGCCGGCGTGGCATCCGGCGCAGGTCGCCTTGAACTGCCGCTCGCCGCGCAGGGCTTCGGCCGACACCACGACGGCTTCGCCCCGCTTGCGCTGGTCATGGGGGCTGTCGAACGAGACGAGCGTGCGCTGGAAGGCCGCCAGGGCCTTGGCGATGGTGGTCATGCTGACCTCGCCGCGCGCCTCGGGAAAGGCTTCACCGAACATCTTGCGATAGCAGGCCTGGCCGGCCAGACGCGCGGTCAGCACCGCTTCCTGGCCGGCGAAGCCCATCTCGACCGGCTTGGTCCCGGCGATCGGGATCAGAGCCTGATCCTCCAGCCGCTTCACGCTTCCGTCGCCCCAGGTCAGCGCGCGGAAGTAGCCCACGTTCGCCAAGGTCTGGATGTTGCGCCGCCTGGGATCTCCGTGCACGCCCGGATGGGTGCGGTTGCTGTCGGTGAAGCCGCGTCGCTGCTCGTGGCAGCTGGCGCACGACATCGTGCCGTCGATGGAGAGGTCGGCGTCGTAGAACAGCTTGCGGCCCAGGGCGACCTTGGCGTCCGACATCGGATTGTCGGCCGGGACCGGCGGCGGCGCGACGCCCGGCGGCAGCTTCCACTCGAACGCCGCTGGCGCGAAGGCGGCCGTCAGCAGCAGGCCGGCTACTAACGCCAGCGCCTTGCCGTAAGCCTCCAGCCGCACGCCCCCTCTCCCTCGCCAGGTCAGGGCTTGCGGGCGACCATGATCTGCAGCTCAGCCTGGGCGTTGGCCGAGATCTGGATCACGTAGTCGCCGGGCGAAAGATCGAAGGTCACCATCTTGCGCACGGTCGAGCAGGCCGGACCCCGGCCGTGGGCGGTCGAGCGCTGGGTCGCGCCGTCCTTCAGCACGTCGATCCAGGCGCCCGTCCCCAGGGCGATCACATAGGCGCCGGCCGTCTCGATCTTCAGCGAGAACAGGCCGCCCTTGCTGACCGTGCCGCCGGGCTTTTCCGGCTGAACCGCATAGGCCACCTCCAGCGTCGGCGACAGCGCGGCGACATAGGCCTGGCCGGGCGCCAGCAAGGATTTCGGCAGGTCCGCGACCGAGGTCGCCGCCGCCAGCGGGCTCTTGGCCGACCACGCCGCCAGCTCGGGCGGCAAGCCGGTCTCGACGCCGGGCGCGCAAGCGGCGTCCGGCTGGGTCTGGGCGAAGGCGGGCGGCGCGGCCAGGGCGAGGCCGGCGGCCAGGATCAGGGCGAGACGCATGGCGGGGCTCCTCAGAACTTGACCCGCAGGTCGGCGCGGAAGTTGCGGCCTTCCTCGGGGAAGCCGTCGACCAGCTGGTACTTCTGGTCCAGCAGGTTGCGGGCGCCGACGATGACGTCGATCTTCGGCGTCACCGTCACCTGGGCCGTCAGGTTGGCCAGCACGTAGCCGCCGGTGCGGTAGTAGCGGGCGGGGCTGACCAGCGAGCTCGAGGTCACCGTCCAGCGCTTGGACGCCGCCTCCAGGCTGGGCGTCAGCGACAGGCGGTCGTTCAGCGTCCAGTCGGCATAGACGAACAGCTTGTGGTCGGGCGTGCCGGTCGGGCGGAAGGCGGCGTTGGTCGGGTCGGTCAGCTTGCGGTGCAGGTAGGTGTAGTTGCCGCCCAGCGTCAGGTGGTCGCCGGCCTTGAAGGTCGCCGCGCCTTCCAGGCCGTAGTACTCGCCGTCGCCGGCGTTCTTGGTCTGGTTGACCGTGCCGTAGGGCGCGCCCAGCGCCACCGGGATCAGGATCAGGGCGTCGCGCACGTCGCTGTAGAACACCGCCCCCTCGATCTTCAGCAGCGGCGTGAAGTCGACCGCGCCGCCCAGCTCGTAGTTGATCGCCCGCTCGGCCTTGACGTCAGGATTGGGCACAGCCTGGCCCATGCGGGCGCTGTAGCGCTCGAACAGGGTCGGGAAGCGGGCCCGCGACGAGACGCTGCCGTGCAGCTGCACGTCGGGCAGCGGCCGCCAGACCAGCGCCGCCTGGCCGTTCCAGGCCACATCGTCGGTCAGCGGATAGAAGACGAAGGCGTTCGAGTTGTAGTCCTGGGCCTGGTTCAGGTCGCGGCGGTCGCGCGAGACGCCGACCACCAGGTCGACCTTGTCGCCAAAGCGCTGGGTGTCCTCCAGGGCGATCGAGGTGGTGTCCTCGACGACCGTCTGGCGCGGCTCGGTCCCGGCCGGGGCGAAGCTCTGCTGCCATTCGACATGCTTGTCGCGGCGATAGAAGGCGGCGGCCTTCAGGGTGTTGCTGGCGGTGACGTCGACGTCCAGCTCCAGGTTCCCGCCATAGGCCACGTCGTCATAGTACGAGCGGAAGGCCCGCCCCAGAGTCTGGCTGTTCTGGCGGGCGTTGTCCCACGAGAAGAGCGCGTTCTCGAAGGTGTTGCGATAGACGCGCGCCTTCAGCACCGCGTTGTCGGCGATCTTCGTGCGGGTCAACAGGGCCAGACTGTCGATGTTCCAGTAGGGCCAGGACCAGTAGCGCGTGCTGGCCGTGTCGGTGACGTGATAGGGCGCGTTCTTCTCGCCCTCCTGGCGGGTGTAGGTGATCGAGTATTCGTCGGTGGCGTTGGGCGTAAAGCCGGCCTTGAGGTTGACCCGCCAGTCCTCGCTTTCGGAGTGGTCGCGATTGCCGCCGTTCTCCAGCGCCGTGGCCTTGTAGTCGTCGGGCAGGCGCCAGTGGGTGCGCTCGCTGCGCGCGCCGCTGGCCTGGACGTAGAACCGGTCGGTCTTGCCGCCGATCCGGCCCGACACGGTGTTGCTGTTGAGCGAGCCGTCGCCGTCGAGGCCCGCGCCCAGGCGGATCTCGCCCTCGAAGGGCTTGGCTGGCTTGCGGGTGACCAGGTTGATGGCGCCGCCCAGACCACCCGGACCGTCGAGCACCGAGACATAGCCCTTGGAAACCTGGACCTCGGAAAGATCGGCGGTGAGGAACCTGGCGAAGTCGATGCGGTTGTCGGCCGGCAGGAACACCCGCACCCCGTCGATCGACAGGGTGGTCTGGAAGCGGTCGAAGCCGCGGATGAACACCAGCCGCTCGTTGCGCGAGCCGCCGCTGTTACCCGCCGCCGCGCCGGGGATCAGGTCCAGCGCCTGGTCGACGCTGGCCTTGTCGAACTTGCGCAGGGTCTCGCCTTTGACCGTGCTGCCACCGATCGTTTCGCCGGCGGCGTTGCGGGCGGTCACCTGCACCTCGCCCAACGCATAGACGTCGCCCTGGGCGTGGGCGGCGCCGGCCAGCAGCGAACCGGCGAGCAGTACGGAGCGAAACAGCATGAAATCCCCTCGTTATGTAAATAGACTACATAACGAGTCGCGAGACGCCTCGCCTTGAAGAATTTCTCCACCGGCGCGTGAAACCGACAATGCTAGAGATCGCAGCGTCAATGGAGGCCTCCATGCTCAAGATACTGGGCCGCACCTCGTCGCTGAACGTCCGCAAGGTGCTGTGGACCTGCGGCGAACTCGATCTCGCCTATGAGCGCGAGGACTGGGGCATGGGTTATGCCTCGACGAGCGACCCGGCCTTCCTGGCGCTCAATCCCAACGCCCTGGTGCCGGTGCTGATCGACGAGCACGGGCCGCTGTGGGAATCGAACACCATCTGCCGCTACCTCGCCTCGCGCCACGTCGGCGGCGAGGCCCTGCTGCCTACCGAGCCGCGCGGCCGCGCCGCCGTCGAGCAGTGGATGGACTGGCAGGCCACCGAGCTCAACACCGCCTGGCGCTACGCCTTCGCGGGCCTGGTGCGGCGGATGCCCGGCTTCGACGATCCGGCCCAGATCGCCGCCAGCGTCCGCGCCTGGAACGGCGCCATGGCCCTGCTCGACCGCCAACTGGACCGCACTGGCGCCTTCGCCGCCGGCGAGGCCTTCACCCTGGCCGACGTGGTGCTGGGCGTCTCCGTCCACCGCTGGGCCGCCTCGCCCATCGACCGCGACGCCCTGCCGGCGGTCGAGGCCTACTACGCCCGCCTGAAGACCCGCGAGGCGTTCGCGCCGTGGGCGCTGGACGAAGTGCCGTAGGGCATCAAAGGCCGTCATCCCGGCCGAAGCGAAGCGCAGAGCCGGGACCCAGGGGCCAACGCGATGCGTCGGCCACCGCCTGAACGGCGACCCCAACCCCGCGCCCGGTCCCCTGGGTCCCGGGTCTACGGTCCGCTTTGCGGACCTCCGCCCGGGATGACGGGCCTGGGCAGGTGAGTCGATCGCCGCCCTCCCCTGCCCGTTTCCTGCGCAGCCTCATCGTCCGAACGCTGCGGAACGGTGATCCGCGAACCCATCCGCTCGCCACGCGAACAAAGTGGGCGGCGGGGACGCAAGGCGCCCTGCTTAGCTCGGTCCCGCGAGCCGCCCGGTCGCGGGCGGCGGCGAAGGGGATAGGGCCGAGCATATGCCAGACGGAGTCCGCGTACCGACCAGAAGACAGCTCTTGACCGCCATCGCCCAGGTGGGCGGGACGGCCGCGTTGTACCAGGCCATGACCACCCTCGGCCACGCCGCCGAGACCCAGTTCCACGGCCCGCCCGACCTTGCGGGCGCAAGGCCCGGCGCCTCGGTGCTGGTGCTGGGAGCGGGCCTGGCCGGCCTGCTGGCGGCCTATGAACTGACCCGCGCCGGCTACAAGGTGCGGATCCTGGAGTACCAGGGCCGCGCGGGCGGCCGGAACTGGAGCCTCCGCGGGGGCGACACCTATACCGAGCTGGGCGGCGCGACCCAGAAGGTCGGCTTCGCCGCCGGCAACTACTTCAACCCCGGCCCGTGGCGGATCCCGCACCATCACCGCACCCTGCTGCACTACTGCAAGCGGTTCGGCGTGGCGCTGGAGCCGTTCATCCAGTTCAACCACAACACCTGGGTCCATTCCTCGACCGCCTTCGGCGGCAAGCCGGTGCGCTTCAAGGCGGCCGCGGCCGACTTCGAGGGCAACGTCGCCGAACTGCTGGCGAAATCGATCAACACCAAGGCGCTGGACGACGCGGTCACGCCCGAGGACCGCGAGAAGCTGCTGGAGGCCCTGAAGGGCTGGGGCATGCTCGACGGCGACTATCGCTACGCCAAGGGCCTGCGCAGCTCGGCCCACCGCGGCTATGACCGCCCGCCCGGCGGCGGCGTGGACGGCGCGCCGATCCCGTCCGACCTCTACGCCCTGCACGACGTGCTCGATCCCCAGGTCTGGACCTCGATGGCCTTTTTCATGGGCCACGAGATGCAGACCACCATGTTCCAGCCGGTGGGCGGCATGGACATGATCGGCAAGGCCTTCGCCAAGCAGGTCGAGGGCCTGACCACCTTCAACGCCAAGGTCACGAAGATCGCCCAGGACGACAAGGGCGTGGCGGTCACCTTCAGCGACACCGCCACGGGCAAGGTCGAGACCGCCAAGGCCGACTGGTGCGTCTGTACGATCCCGCTTTCCATCCTCGGCCAGATCGAAAGCGAGATCAGCGACGAACTGGCCGCCGCCATCAAGGCCGTGCCCTATTCGGGCCAGGTGAAGATCGGCCTGGAGATGAAGCGACGCTTCTGGGAGGAGGAAGACTCCATCTACGGCGGCCACAGCTTCACCGACCAGGAGATCGCCCTGATCTCCTACCCCAACAACAATCTGTTCGGGAACGGACCGGCCGTGCTGCTGGGCGCCTTCGCCCGCGAGATGGGGGCCTATCGCTTGGCCGGCATGACGCCGCAGCAGCGCATCGAGGTCGCCCTGCAGCAGGGCTCGGTGCTGCACCCGCAGAGCTATCGCAAGGAGTTCGCGAACGGCGCCTCTGTGGCCTGGAGCCGCGTGCCCTGGGCCCTGGGTTGCTGCGCCCGCTGGACCGAGGAGACCCGCAAGGAGCACTACCAGACCCTGGTGGCCATGGACCGCCGCATCGTGCTGGCCGGCGAGCACGCCTCGTATGTCGGCTGCTGGATGGAGGGCGCCCTGCTCTCGTCCCTCGACGCCATCACCCGCCTGCACAAGCGCGCCCTGGAGGCCTGAGCATGACCCGTCCCGTTCTCGTCGCGGCGTCGGCGCTCGCCGCCGCCCTCGTCTGCGCCATCCCCGCCGTCGCCCAGGCCCCGCCCGGCGGCGACACCGGCGGCGGCGTGGTGCGCGTCCAAAAGCCGATCACCGGCCAGCAGGTCTACGAGGCCGTCTGCCAGGCCTGCCACATGGCCGACGCCAAGGGCGGAACCGGCGCCGGCACGATCCCCGCCCTGGCCGCCAACCCCAAGCTGGCCGCCGCCCCCTACGTCTCGATGGTGGTGGTGCGCGGCCAGGGCGGCATGCCGCCCTTCGCCGGCACGCTGGACGACGCCCAGATCGCGCAGGTCGTCACCTATGTCCGCACCCACTTCGGCAACGCCTACGCCAAGCCGGTGACGGCCGCCGACGTGGCCAAGGTCCCGCATCCGGACAGGTCAGGAGGTCACTAACCGGGACGTGGGGCGTCCGGCGTGCTACAGCGCGCCGATGAGCAACGAGACCAACGACGCCCCACCGAACGAAACCCCGATGCAGCGCGCCCTGCGCCTGAAGAAGGCCGCCCAGGGCCGCCACGGCCATGGCCCCAAGGCCTCCAGCGGCAAGGTCGACAAGGCCGACGCGACCGCGCCGACCGGCAAGTCCAAGCCCTGGATGACCCGCTAGGCTAGAATACCGGCCGGAGGACGACTCATGGCCGACAACTTCGTCCTGATCACCGGCTGCTCGGGCGGCGGCAAGTCCAGTCTGCTGGCCGAGCTGGCCGCCCGCGGCTACGCCGTCGTCGAGGAGCCCGGCCGCCGCATCGTGCGGCAGGCCCTGGGGCCTGACGACCCCGTCCTGCCCTGGAACGATCCGGCCGCCTTCGCCCGCCGCGCCGTCGAACTGGCCCTGGCCGATCGCGAGGCCGCCCGCGGCCCCCATGGCTGGGTGTTCTTCGATCGCGGCGTGGTCGACGCCGCCAGCGCGCTGGAGGCCGCCACCGGCGAGCCCACGCTGCGGGCGCTGGACCGCGCCCATCGCTATCACCGCCGCGTCTTTCTCGCGCCGCCCTGGCCCGAGATCCACGTCGCCGACGCCGAGCGTCGCCACGGCCTCGACGCCGCGCTGGAGGAGTATCACCGCCTGGAAGCCGCCCTCCCCGCCCTCGACTACGAGGTCGTGATCCTGCCAAAGACGTCGGTGGCCGCCCGCGCCGACTTCCTCCTCGCCACCCTGGAAGCCTGAACATGTCGATCCGCCCCGAACGTCCCGAAGACGTCGCCGCCATCGGCGCAGTGACCGCGGCCGCCTTCCTGGGCCGGCCCTACAGCAGCCAGACCGAAGCCCTGATCGTCGCGGCCCTGCGCGCGGCCGGCGCCCTGTCGCTGTCGCTGGTGGCCGAGGTCGACGGCGAGATCGTCGGCCACATCGCCTTCTCGCCCGTCGATATCGAGGTCTCGTCAGGCGACTGGTACGGCCTGGGTCCGGTGTCGGTCACCCCCGACCAGCAGGGCACGGGCCTTGGCCAGGCCCTGATCCGCGAGGGCCTGAAACAGCTGGAAGCGCGCGGCGCCGCCGGCTGCGTGCTGCTGGGCTCGCCCAAGTACTACGAACGGTTCGGCTTCGTGGCCGACGAGGCCCTGACCTACGGCGGCGAGGCCTCGCCCTACCTGCAGCGCCTAGTCTTCAAGGGCCGCCCGCCGCGCGGCGCGGTGACCTACCACACCGCGTTCGGGGCGTAGCCTCCACTTTATCCCGTCATTCCCGCCCTTGTGGCGGGAACCCCTCTGTCAGCCGCAAGAGCGGATGGGGCGGCGTGCTCAGCACGCCGTTGGCGTCTCACATGCGAGCGGAACCAGGGGGCCCCGCCACAAGGGCGGGAATGACGGGAGTTGAATGAGAAGAGCGAGCCCTAGCCGCCCCTAGACCATCCCCACCGTCTTGAGACGCGCCCGGGGGTGGATCTCGTTCTGGCTCATCACCACGGTCTGGCCGCGGAAGCGCTCGATGATCGAGCGGACATAGGGACGGATGCCCGGGCTGGTCAGCAGCACCGGCGACTCGCCCTGCAGGGCCGCGCGCTCGAAGGTGTCGCGCACCCCGCGGATGAAGTCCTGCAGGCGCGAGGGAGCCAGGGCAAGTTGCTTGTCCTCGCCGGGCCCGATCAGGGCTTCGGCGAAGGCCTGCTCCCAGTCGGCCGACAGGGTGATGATCGGCAGGGCGCCGTCGTCGCCGCGGTTGGCCCAGCACAGCTGGCGAGCCAGGCGCGCGCGCACCTGCTCGACCAGCTGGGTGACGGAAGCCGTGTGCGGGGCGGCTTCGCCGATGCCTTCCAGGATCTGCGGCAGGTCGCGGATCGACACGCGCTCCTTGAGCAGGGCCTGCAGCACGCGCTGGATGGTGGCGGCGTTGACGACGCCGGGGATCAGGTCGTCGACGAGCTTCTTCTGGTTCTCCGGCAGCTCCTTCAGGAGCTTCTGCACCTCGGCGTAGGAGAGCAGGTCGGCCATGTTCTCCTTGAGGATCTCGGTCAGGTGCGTGGTCAGCACCGTGGCCGGATCGACGACCGTGTAGCCGCGGAAGGTGGCTTCCTCGCGCAGGTCGTCGGCGACCCAGGTGGCCGGCAGGCCGAAGGCCGGCTCGCGCACGTGCTCGCCGGGCAGCTCCACCTGGCCGCCGCGCGGGTCCATGGCCATCAGGTGACCCAGGCGCACTTCGCCGAGGCCAGCCTCCATCTCCTTGATGCGGATCGCGTAGCCCTGGTTGGCCAGGCGCATGTTGTCGAGGATGCGCACCGGCG
Organism: Caulobacter sp. 10L414; assembly: GCF_056395525.1. Taxonomy (NCBI): domain Bacteria; kingdom Pseudomonadati; phylum Pseudomonadota; class Alphaproteobacteria; order Caulobacterales; family Caulobacteraceae; genus Caulobacter; species Caulobacter sp. 10L414. Next base: position 101,515 of record NZ_JBFTJR010000015.1, on the reverse strand, counting down.
GCATGACGAAGCCGAACTCGGTGGCCAGGGTCTTGCGCAGGGCGCGGATCTGGTCGGTCAGGCGGCGGCCTTCCAGGTCGTTGATCAGGGTCAGCAGGCCGTAGCCCAGCTCGATCTTGACGTCGTCGATGGCCAGGGCCGCGCTGATCGGCTCTTCTTCCGGTTCGGCCGGGGCCGCGGCAGCCGCGGCGGCGGCGGCTTCGGCCGCCTCCTTGGCCGGGGCGAGCTTGGCCTGCTGGGCGCGGCGATAGGCCAGGAAGCCCGCGCCGACGGCCAGACCCGCGAACGGCAGCAGCGGCATGCCGGGGATCAGGGCGATGACGCCCGACGAGGCCGAGACCATGCCGAGGGCGACCGGGTTCATGGCCAGTTGGGTGGTCAGGGCCTTGTCGGCGCTGCCCTCGACGCCGGCCTTCGACACCACCAGACCGGCGGCGATCGAGATGATCAGGGCCGGGATCTGGCTGACCAGGCCGTCGCCGATGGTCATCAGGGTGTAGGTCGAGGCGGCTTCGCCGATCGGCACCTTGTGCTGCACGACGCCGATCAGGATGCCGCCGACGATGTTGATGCCGGTGATGATCAGGCCGGCGACGGCGTCGCCCTTCACGAACTTGCTGGCGCCGTCCATGGCGCCGAAGAAGGTGCTTTCCTGCTCCAGTTCCTTGCGGCGGATCTTGGCCTGGTCCTGGTCGATCAGGCCCGTCGACAGGTCGGCGTCGATGGCCATCTGCTTGCCGGGCATGGCGTCCAGGGTGAAGCGCGCGGCCACTTCGGCGATGCGGCCCGAACCCTTGGTCACGACCATGAAGTTCACCACCACCAGGATGATGAAGATGATCACGCCGATGACGAAGTTGCCCTGCATCATCAGGTTACCGAAGGCGGCGATGACCGCGCCGGCCCCGTGGCCGCCCTCGTGACCATTGCCCAGGATCAGGCGGGTCGAGGCGATGTTGAGGCCCAGGCGATAGAGGGTCGCGACCAGCAGGACGGTCGGGAAAGAGGTGAACTCCAGCGGCTTCTTGATCAGCACCGCCGTCATCAGGATCAGCACCGAGCCGGTCAGCGACACGGCCAGCAGGATGTCGAGCAGCGCCGGCGGCACCGGCAGGATCAGCAGGACGATGATGCCCACGACGCCGACGGCCAAGCCCATCTCGCCGCGCAGGATCCCCTCCCACAGCGACTTGGCGCTGGGGATCGAGGAAGCGGCCTTGGGGGCGGCGGCGTCAGCCATGGAAAGCCTTGCTGCTGTTTCTCGGACGTGACCGTTCCGCTTGAAGCGATTTGTGACGGCCCGCCATCTCCTTAATCGAAATTAGCCATGTTCGGCGCCGGACCGATCGTCGCGGGCGCCGAACAGATTCTACACTTGAGGTTTAGGCGGCCGCGCCGACGCCGCCCTGCGGCGGGGGCACGTTGACGCCAGCGTCGCCGTATTCCTTGAGCTTGTTGCGCAGGGTGCGGATCGAGATGCCCAGGATGTTGGCCGCGTGGGTGCGGTTGCCCAGGCAGTGCTCCAGGGTGTCGATGATCAGCGTCTGCTCCATCTCGGCCACGGTCTGGCCGACGAAGCTGCGGGTCACCGCCGCGGCGGCCACGGCTTCGGCCGCGGCCATCGAGGCCCCGCGGGCCACGGCCGCGTCGGGGGCCGGGGCCAGGGGCTGGCCGTCCGGCAGGCGGATGGCGAACTCCTCGATCTCGGCGCCGGTCGACAGCAGCACCGCGCGGTGCATGGCGTTTTCCAGCTCGCGCACGTTGCCCGGCCAGCGGTGGGCGATCAGGCGGCGCTTGGCCTCGGCCGAGATCGGCTTGAGGTCGATGCCGTTGGCGGCCGAGTACTTCTTCACGAAGTGCTCGCACAGATTGATGATGTCGCCCGGGCGTTCGCGCAGCGGCGGCAGCGCCAGGTTCACGACGTTCAGGCGATAGAGCAGGTCTTCGCGGAACACGCCTTCCTTGACCGCGTCGGCCAGGTTGCGGTTGCTCGTGGCGAGGATGCGGATGTCGACCTTGACCGGCTTGGTGCCGCCGACGCGGTCGATCTCGCGCTCCTGGATGGCGCGCAGCAGCTTGGCCTGCAGGCGCACGTCCATTTCCGAGATTTCGTCCAGCAGCAGGGTGCCGCCGTTGGCTTCCTCGAACTTGCCGATGCGGCGGGCCAGGGCGCCGGTAAAGGCCCCCTTCTCGTGGCCGAACAGCTCGCTTTCCAGCAGGTTCTCGGGGATGGCGGCGCAGTTGACGCTGATGAACGGCGCCTTGGCCCGACGCGATTTCGCGTGGACGTGGCGGGCCATCACTTCCTTACCCGAGCCGCTTTCGCCGGTGATCAGGATCGAGGCGTCCGACGGGGCCACCTGGTCGGCCAGCTTGATCACCTGCTCCATGTTCGGGTCACGGGCGATCATCGGACGGTTGTCGTCGGTGACGGCGGCCAGGACCGCAGCGATCAGCTCGGCGTCCGGCGGCAGCGGGATGAATTCCTTGGCCCCGGCCTTGATGGCGCCGGCGGCGCGCATCGGGTCGGCGTCGACGCCGCAGGCCACGACCGGCACCCGGATGCGCTCGTTCTCGTTGGCGGCGATCAGGCCGGCGATGTCGAGGCCGTAGTCGACCATCATCAGGTCGGCGCCCTGCCCGGCCCGCAGCGCGTTGGTGGCCTGCTCCGTCGTCTCGACGTGCGAGACCTTGGCCCCGGCGTTCATCGCCATCTTCACGGCGACCGAGAGCTGACCGTTCAGTTTACCAACGACCAAGAGGCGCATTGTCTTGTCTCCGGGCGGCCCTTCAGGACCGATCTTCTACTGCTTCGCCCTCTTTCAGAAGGCGCGGACTGGGGTGGACGGGAAGCCTGGGCGTCAGCCCGCGGCGTCGCCGTCCTTGATGATTTCCGTCATGGTCACGCCCAGGCGCTCGTCGACGACGACGACCTCGCCCCGGGCGACCAGGCGGTTGTTGACGTAGATGTCGATCGCCTCGCCGACCTTGCGGTCGAGCTCGAGGATCGAGCCGGCCTGCAGCTGCAGCAGCTGGGCCACCGACATGTTCGAGCGGCCGAGCACGGCGGAGATGTTGACGGGAACGTCGAACACCGGCGCCAGGTCGGAAGCGATCTTGTCGGAAAGCTCGACCGGGATCTCCGAGGCCAGCATGCCGCCGTTGAAATCGTTGAGGGTCAGGTCGTCGGACATGGCGGTCAGCCTTCGCTAGGAAGAAGGGGTTCGGCGTGCAGCCCTTCGGCCGCGATGGCGGCTTCCAGGGCTTGGGCGACGCGTTGCGCCGCCTCGTCGGGATTGAACTCGGCGCGACCGTCGCCCCAGTCGAGGACGAAGGCGGCGGGCGGCCGGGCGCCGTCGGCGCGGGCGACGATCGCGCCCGGGAAGCCGATGGCCTGGGCGGTCTGCTCCAGGGCGGCCTGGGTGCGCTCGACCAGGTGCGGCGCGACGCGGACGGAAAGCTTGGGCTGGGCCTCGACCTCGCGGGCCAGGGCCAGCAGGGCCGCCGAGGCCGGCGCCTCGGGGAACTGGTCGAGCGCCGCATCGGCGATCTTGTTGGCGCAGGCGAGCGCCAGGCGAGCGGCGTGCTCGCGGTGCTCGTGGGCCACGGCCGACAGGGTCGCCAGCGCGCCGTGCACGGCGTGGGCGATGGCGTTCATGGCCTGGGCGGCTTCCTGCTCGGCGCGGGCCACGGCCGAGCGCTCGCCTTCGGCATAGGCCTCGGCGCGCGCGGCCTCGACCTCTTCGGGCGTGAAGCTCTTCTTCACCTTGGGCGCCTCGTAGGCGATCCCGCCACGGTCGTCGAAGACCGTGTCGAAGGCGAAGCGCTGATAGGTTCCGTTGCTCATCCCGCGCGCCTCAGTAGATCAGCTCGTCGTCGCTGCCCGAACCGGCCAGCATGATCTCGCCCTTGGCGGCGAGGTCCTTGGCGATCTGGACCATGGCGACCTGAGCCTGGTCGACGTCCTTCAGACGCACCGGACCCATGCTTTCCATGTCCTCGCGCATGATCTTCGAGGCGCGTTCGGACATGTTGGAGAAGAACATCTCGCGCAGCTTGTCCGAGGCGCCCTTCAGGGCCAGGGCCAGCTGTTCCTTGCCGGTGGCGCGCAGCAGGGTCTGCACGCCGCCCGGATCCAGCTTCGACAGGTCCTCGAACACGAACATCAGGGCCCGGATGCGCTCGGCCGCCTCGCGGTTGCGCTCTTCCAGGGCGGCGATGAAGCGAGCCTCGGTCTGGCGGTCGAAGTTGTTGAAGATCTCGGCCATCATCTCGTGGCTGTCGCGCTTGGAGGTGCGCGCCAGGTTCGACATGAACTCGATCCGCAGGGTCTGCTCGATCTTGTCGAGGATCTCGCGCTGCACCGGCTCCATGCGCAGCATGCGGGTGACGCATTCCAGCGCGAAGTCTTCCGGCAGGCAGGCCAGAACGCGGGCGGCGTGGTCGCTCTTCACCTTCGACAGCACGACGGCGACGGTCTGGGGGTATTCGTTCTTCAGGTAGTTGGCGAGCACCGCCTCGTTCACGTTGCCCAGCTTGTCCCACATGGTTCGACCCGCCGGACCGCGGATCTCCTCCATCAGCTGGTCGACCTTCTCGGGCGCCATGAACGACATCAGCAGGCGCTGGGTCTGCTCGTACGAGCCCATGATCGCGCCCGTCGAGCTCATGCCCGAGACGAACTCGACCAGCAGCTCTTCGACCACGCTGGCCGAAACCGTGCCCAGGCTGGCCATGGCCTGGGAGACTTCCTTGATCTCCTCGTCGTCCAGCGCTTCCCAGATCTTGGTGTGGTCTTCACCCAGGGCGAGCAGGACGATGGCGGCCTTTTCAGGCCCGGCCAGCTTGGCGATGTCTGTGACGGCGGCCTTCATCCGATCACTCCGACTCGTGCAGCCAGTTGCGCAGGATCGCGACCGACTCTTCGGGGTGCTTCTCGACGAACTCCGACACGCGCTTGATCGACGAGGCCTTCACCTGGCCCTCGATCTTGGCGATGTCGATGCGCTGGTCGATGTCGCTGACCGGGCCGGCGATGGCGATCGGCTCGCCCGACTGGTCGACGACGACCTGCTGGGTGGTGCCGTCCGACAGGGTGACGAGGCGCGTCACCGGCTGGTCGCCCTGGCCCAGAGCCAGCTGGATCGGATGCTGGCCGGCCGGCTGGGTCAGGCTCTTGATGAACGGACGCACGGCGAACAGCAGGATCAGCAGGGCGACGATGGCCAGGACGCCGATCTCGGCGACGCGCATCAGGTCGTTCTTGTCGAAGCCGGCCATCAGCCCGCCCTTGCCGTCCAGGCCCTGGTCCTCGGCGGTCGGGAAGCGGATGTTGGTGACCTTCACCTGGTCGCCGCGGGCGGCGTCGTAACCGATGGCGGTCTTCACCAGTTCTTCGATCTGGGCGATCTCCTCGGCGGTGCGCGGGGTGTAGGCGCCCGGCTTGCCGTCCTTGCCCGGCGCGGCGGTGACGCCGTCGACGGCCACGGCCACGGCGACCTTCTTCATCGAGCCCGGCTCGGTGACTTCGGTGCGGACCGACTCGGAGATCTCGTAGTTGGTGGTGGTCTCGTTGCTGCCCGAGTTCGAGCCGACAGGCTGGAAGCCGGCCGGCTGGCCGCCGGGGATGTTCTGGGTGGCGGTGACGCCGCTGGTGTCGTCGTTGCGGGTCTCGGACTGGTTGTTGGCGCTCGTGCTTTCCGAGCGCACGACCTGGCCGTCCGGATCGAACTTCTTTTCCTGGGTGGTGATGCGGTTCAGGTCGAGGTCGGCGGTGACCGTGACGCGGGCCTTGCCGGGACCAAGGACGCCGTCGAGCATTTCCTTGACGCTCTTGGCGATGCGGGCTTCGGCCTCGGACTTGCGGTCCTGGGCCAGACGGCCGGCCAGACTCTCGTCGCCGCCGGCCGACAGGGTCTTGCCGTGGTCGTCGATGACGTTGACGCGCTCGGGCTTCATTCCCGGGACCGAGCCGGCGACCAGGTTCTGGACGGCGGCGACCATGTCCGACGACGGCTCGCGGCCGGCGGTGCCGATGGTGACGGCGGCCGACGGTTGCTCGGCGTCTTCCTCGAACAGCTGGCGCTTGGGCAGAACGAGGTGGACGCGGACGTCGCGCACGCCCTGCCAGCCACGGATGGTGCGCTCCAGCTCGCCCTGCAGGGCGCGCTGGCGGTTCAGCTGCTGGACGAAATCGGTCTGACCGATGGCGTTGCCGGTGTCGAAGATCTCGTAGCCGATCGAGCCCGAGGTCACGAGGCCCTTGCCCGAAACCAGCAGGCGGGCGGAATTGACCTTGTCGCGGGCGACCATGATGGTCGAGCCGTCGCCCTTGGTCTCGTACTTGATGCCGGCCTGGTCCAGCGCCTGGGTGACGGCCGAAGCTTCCTTGAGGTCGAGATTCGAATACAGCAGCTCGCTCGGCTGCTTGCCCAGCATCATCACAACCGCGGCCAGCACGGCGATGGAGCCGACGGCGACGCCCGCCAGGGCGGCCAGTCGACCGACGCCGAACCTCTGAATCGCGCTCAGGAATTTATCCACTGGGCCTGTCCCTCAAACTGCGTCCGAACGGGGCGCAAACGAGACGGATGGAAATCCGCCGTCGCTAGGCAGGATTTACCCAGTCGATGGTTAACGACGGCTTTAGATTTGGGGCCGGATCCCGGCTCCATAGGCGCCAAATGGTCGCGGCCGCGCCCCAGGGGGCGCGGCCGCTGAACAGACCGTTCGGGCGCTTTGTGGAGCATAACTCCTCGCGCCCTTTCAGTTTTTCCGCCGTTTAGCGGTACTGCTGAAGCCGGGTGGTCCGCAGACCCGCCATCCCGTGACGATCGATCGACTGCTGCCAGGCGAGGAATTCCTCGTTGGTCAGCTTGTAACGATCGCACGCCTCGTCGAGCGAGAGGAGCCCACCGCGAACGGCGGCCACCACCTCGGCCTTACGCCGGATCACCCAACGCTGGGTTTCCGGGGGCGGAAGATCCGACAGGGTCAGAGGCGCACCGGTCGGACCGATGACGTACTTTTCACCCCGGCTGTTCGTGCGCTGCTGCTGCAACATGGCTTTACGCCTTTCCCACAACCATCACTGTTGACGAGGAATATAGGCGCCGGGGAATAACGACGGCTTAATTCCGGTAGTAAAGAAAGACCTAAACAAGGGACTTCCTCCAGCCACCAGAGTGTATCGATGTGACACACTCTGATTAAGACAAGTTAATACCTATGATCAGCGCTTAATGCTCAGAAGTTCTTCCAGCATCTGATCGGCGGTAGTGATGATTTTCGACGAGGCCGAGTACGCGCGTTGCGTAGTGATCAGGCCGGTGAATTCAGTCGACAGGTCGACAGTCGAAGCTTCCAGCGTCGAAGGGGCCAGAGAACCTGCGCCGCCCTGGCCCGGGGTCTTCAGGCTGTAGGTGCCGCTCTCGTTGGTGACGCGGTAAGCGTTGCCGTTGACGCCCTTCAGGCCGTTGGGATTCGAGAAGGTCGCGATGGCCACCTGGGCGATCCGGCGAGTCACCCCGTTGTCGAAGATGGCCGAGACATAGCCGTCTTCATCCACCTCGATGTTGGTCAGGTTGCCGAAGGCGGTGCCGTTGGTGTTCACCGACTGCACGACCGACTGGCTGTTGTACTGGGTCAGGCCGCCGGCGGCGTTGGCCAGGTCGATCTGGATGTCCTGGGAGTCGATGCCCAGGCCGTCGGCCCAGCGCGGACCCGTGCCGGTGGCGGTGGGGTCCGAAGCGCCGATGTGGATCGCCGTCGGGTTGACGCCGCCGAACAGGTTGCCGACCGAGGCCAGCTTGCCGTCCGTGGTGAAGGTGATCTTGCCCGAGCTGATCAGGCCGTTGGTGTTGTTGTCCAGGTCGCCCGGCTTGGCGCGCAGTTCGGCGAACCACTCGTTCGGGCCGGGGCCCTTGAGCAGCGACAGGGTGACGGTGCGCTGGCCGCCCTTGGAGTCCGAGACCGGGATCTGGATCTCGAAGTCCGGCTTGACGCCGGTGGTCGGATCCTCGGCGTAGTCCGACATCGAGCGAGTGGTCGGGTCGTAGGCGCCGGCGTTCACCGCGTCGGTCTTGGTGTTCAGGCCCAGGGCCGCGAACGACACCGTGGCGCCGCCGCCGGCGTTGATCGAGCCGGCCGGACCGGCCGCGCCGGTCGGGGTGTAGCTGGTCAGGGCGCCCGTGGTCGGGTCGAACGCGGCCGTGCCGGTGTCGACGACGACGCCCGCGCGGCGGACCTCGACCTGATACTCGTTACCGTTGCCCGTCGGGCTGTAGCGGACGGCGTAGTCGGCCGTGACGGCGTTCGAGTCGGCGACGCCGGTCTTGGTCGACAGCGCGTTGGCGGCGGCCGACACGGCCTGCTCCGAACGCAGGTTGGCGTTGACGCCGACGCGGGTGGTCTTCTCGGCGGTGCCGCCGACGCTGCCCACGTTGATCGACGACAGCTGGGTCAGGTCCGACGGGTCGGGCGTGATGGCGCCGGTCACCGGATCGGCCAGCCAGCCCTGCAGGTACAGGCCGGCGTCGTTCTTCAGGTAGCCCAGGTTGTCCAGCTGGAACGAACCGGCGCGGGTGAACGAGCGGGTGTCGGTGGCGGTCAGGCCTTCCGGCTTCTCGGTGGCGACGAAGAAGCCCGAGCCGGCGATCGACAGGTCCAGGCTCGAGGTCGTCGACTGGGTCAGGCCCTGCTGGCTGATGAACTGGTGCGTCAGCGACTTCACGCCGCCGGCGCTGTAGGTGTTGTTCTTGCTCTGCGAGGTGACCAGGGTCGAGAAGTTGGCCGAGGAGCGCTTGTAGCCGACGGTGTTGACGTTGGCGATGTTGTCCGAGATCGCGGCCAGGGCCGACGAGTTGGCGACCAGACCGGAGACGCCCGAGAGCATGGCGCTGTTGATGGACATGACTGAAATCCTGCTCGTGAGGTTTGTTTGGCGGGGTTCAGCGCAGTTTGCGTTTGGGTCCCGGGTCGGCCGTCTGGCTCGGTGGGGGACCGCGTCGGCGTCATTCTGACGCCCGGTTCATTCCTTGGAGGCTTAAGCGGCCTCGGCTTCGGTTTCCGGGGTCTTGTCCGGAGGATTGGTGACGCCGATCACCTGGCTGATCGGCACCTTGACGCCGTCGATGGTGACCATGTTCTGGCCGCTCTCGCTGGTCACCGCGGTCACGATGCCTTCGATGCGGCCCTTGGAGGTGGTGGCGATCTTCGTGCCTTCGCCGTCGACGGCGGTGACGCGCAGGGTGTAGGCGGCGCCGTTGGGCTGCTGGACGCCGCTGGTGCTGTCCTTGCCGTCCCACTCGAAGGTGTGGTCGCCCTTGCTCATGTCGTCGGGCAGCTTGGTGGCGACCACGGCGCCGTACTTGTCGAGCACCTCGATCTTCACCGAGGTGGCGTTGCGGCCGATGGTGTAGCTCCAGTTGGCCTTTCCGTCCTTGAGCACCGAGGTGTCGGTCTCGGCCGTGGCCTGCTTGCCCATCATGTTGACCGCGTCGGCGATGCCGCCGTCGTTCATGCCGACCAGGGCCGCCAGCAGGTCGTTGGTGACCAGCTGCTGCTCGACGCCCGTCATCTGGACGATCTGGCCGGTGAAGGCGTTGGAATCCATCGGCGACAACGGATCCTGGTTCTTCATCTGCGTGGTCAGCAGCTTGAGGAAGGTCTCTTCGCTGCTCGCCAGCTGGTTCCTCGAGTTGTTGATCTTGTCGATCACCGAGGTGCTGCCGGACGTCGCGGTCGTGGTGGCCATGACGCTTGCTCCTAGATCTTGACGTCGACGCCGTCGGATTCCGCCAGGCGGTAACCCGGGATCAGCGACGCAGCCGAAAGGGTGGGAATGTCTTCGGCCATGGCGCCCGCGAAGGCGCGGCCAGCGAAGGCGCGGCGACCGTGGTCGCCGCCCTGGAAGTCGAAGAAGGCGTTCTGCTGCTGGCCCTGGCCGCCGTTGCCGCCCTGGCTCGACACGTCGAACTTCAGGGCGTTGTCGGCGACGTCGAAGCCGGCCTGGCTCAGCGCCTGGCGCAGCTCGCCGGCGCGGTGGCGCAGATCGGCGGCGGCCTGCGGGTTCTCGAAGGCCATGACGGCTGTCAGCTTGCCCTCGGCGCCGATGCGCACCTGCACGTCGACCTTGCCCATGCCTTCCGGCGTCAGGACGATGTCGAAGCGGGTGGTCTTGGCCTCGAGCTTCTTGGCGATCTCGGCCGACAGGGCCGCGACGGTCTCGGGCGAGCCGCGCACGATGGTCTCGGCCGGCGCCTGGGCGGTCGCGGCGGCCTGGGTCTGGACGGTCGGGGCGAAGGTCGCCTCGGCCTTGGGCGCGGCGGCGTCGACCGGCGCGGCGTCGGCGGCCATCTGGGCGAAGGCGTCGCCGCCCTGCGAACCGCTGTCGCTGTTGGTGGCGGCGTCGTGGGCGGCCTGCTCGGCGGCGACGGCGTGAGCCGTGACGACAGCCTCGCCCTTGGCGGCGACCTCGACCTTGCCGGCCTTCGGCGCGGGGACCTGGGCGGTCTCGGCCGGCTTGGCGGTTTCGGCGGCGGCGGCCTGGGCCTCGACCGGCGCGGCGACCTCGGCGGTGTCGACCGGAGTCGCGGCGGCCGTGGTCGCGGCGGCGTCATCGGCGGCGGGAAGCTGCACGGCCTTCAGGCTGGCGATCTCGTCGCCCAGCGAAGCGGCGGCCGGCTGGGCGGCGTCGGCGGCGGCCTTGGCCTGGGGCTGGGCCTGAGGCTGCGGTTGAGCCTGGGCCGGGGCGGCCGCGGGCGTCTCGGCGGCCGGAGCCTGCGGCTGGGCGGCGGCCAGCTTGGTCAGGTCGACGGYGGGAACTTCGGCTGCGGCGTCGGCGGCGGCCGGCAGGACGGCCTCGGCGTCGACCTGCGGCGCAGCCGCGTCGGCCACCAGGTCGGCGGCGGCCTGCACGGTCTGGGCGGCGGCGGCGACCGGGGTCGCGCCGGTCAGCTTGGCCGCGTCGGAAACGGTTTCGGCCACGTCGCCGACCAGGTCGGCGGCCTTGGCCAGCAGATCGCTCGAACCGGCGGCCGGGACCGAAGCCTCGGCGGCGGCGGCAAGAGCCTCCCCGTCGACGGCGTGACCAGCGGCGGCGGGCTGCTGCTGTTGTTGCGTGCTCATGGCGGCGACCACGGCCGCGCCGGCCTGGGCGGCGGCGGCGGCGTCCTGACCGGCGGCCGCGTCGGTCGACTTGCGGTCATCGGCCTTGCGGTCGGCCGTCGGCTTGGCCGCGGCCTTGCCGCCGGCGGCGGGACGAGCGCTCGGCTGCTCCTTCGTCGCGTCTTCGCTCGCACCCTTGGCGGCCAGCAGCGCACCGAAGACGTCGCCCGCGCCGGAGGCGTCGGACGCGCCGGCGGCGCCCTGGGCGGGCGTCGGGAGCGGAAGAGAGGCGGCGATCGCGGTCATGCGGGTCGGTACGCTCGGCTGGACGACGGCTCGGATGGAGCACGCCTTGATCCGCCGTCCTCTGAGCAATCGCCGGGCCAACCCGGAAATTTCTTTCAAGCCATTGATTCAAAATGTTTTAATCTCTGATTTACCCTTTGATTTCGGCAGGTTGCGGCGGTTTTTGCCGAGCGGAAACGGAAAGAATGACCCGTCCTTTGCCGCGTCGGCGCGTCGCAGCCGGGGAACGGCCCGGGTTGGCGCCATCCTTGCGCTCCCCTCCTCGTCGTCCGCACGGCGCATGGAACCCAACGCCTTGTATTTCAACGGTTTGCACAACGGAAACGAGACGCTCGCGACGCCGACCCGGCAAGTTTCGCCGGGCAAGGTCGCGTCGCGTGGTTCGTGCTTTGCCGAGCGGACAGGAGATCGCTGATGTCGCTGAACACCATCCTGAACACCGCGACGTCGGGGATGATGGCCGCCCAGACGGGCATGCGCGTCGTTTCCGACAACATCGCCAACGTCAACACCGCCGGCTACGTCCGCAAGACGGTCAGCCAGTCCAACCTCGTGTCGAACGGCATGGGCGTGGGCGTCAACATCGACGCGATCAAGCGCGCGACCGACCGCTTCCTGCAGTCGGCCAGCCTGAACGCCGCGTCGGACGCCGGTCGCGCCTCGGCCCTCTCGAGCGCGCTGGACAACGCCCAGGAGCTGTTCGGCGACCCCAGCGCCAAGACCAACTTCTTCTCGATGCTCGACGACGTGTTCAGCGCCTTCTCGCAGGCCGCCGACGAGCCGTCCTCGTCGCTGCTGCGCGCCCAGGCCCTGACCAAGGTCGAGGACTTCCTGGGTGAAAGCAGCCGCGTCACCGCCGGCCTGTCCAGCCTGGGCAAGGACGCCGACACCAAGATCTCGGCCGACGTCGACCGCGTGAACGTGCTGCTCAAGCAGATCGACGAACTGAACGCCGACATCACCCGCGCCAAGACCACCGGCGTCGACGCCACCGGGTCGGAGAACATCCAGAGCGGCCTGATCGACGAGCTGTCGTCGCTGATGAACGTGCAGGTCAGCCAGCGCGCCAACGGCGGCGTGCTGATCCGCTCGACCGAGGGCATGAGCCTGGCCGGCGAAGGCGCGGCCGTGATCAAGTACGAGCAGTCGCCCACCGCCAACGGCTTCCTGACGGTCACCTCGGCCAACAGCGGCGGCCAGGCCAGCCCGCTCTATATCAGCAGCGGCGAGATCAAGGGCTTGCTGGAGCTGCGCAACACCGAGCTGCCGGCCCTGTCCGACCAGCTGGGCGAGTTCGTCACCCGCGCCACCGAGGAGCTGAACCGCGCCTCGAACGCCAACTCGTCGGTCCCCGCCCCGGCCAGCATGACCGGCCGCGACACGGGCCTGGACGCGACCACCGCCCTCACCGGCTTCACCGGCAAGACCACCATCGCCCTGACCAACTCGGCCGGCGTCATCCAGCGCCGCATCGAGGTGGACTTCAGCGCCGGTTCGATGACGGTCGACGGCGTCGCCGGCCCGGCCTTCACCCCGGCCAACTTCCTGACCCAGCTGAACAGCGCCCTGGGCGCCGACGGCCAGGCCTCGTTCTCGAACGGCGCGCTCAGCCTGTCGGCCAACGGCGGCCTGGGCGTGGCCATCGCCGACGACCCGACCAACCCGTCGACCAAGGCCGGCAAGGGCTTCAGCCACTTCTTCGGCATGAACGACGTCGTCCGCCAGACGGGCTATTCGCCCTACGAGACGGGCATGACCACGGCCTCGCAGCACGGCTTCACGCCGGGCGAGGAAATCACCCTGCGCCTGACCGACATCGAGGGCGGCCGCATCCGCGACGTGAAGGTCACCGTGCCGCCCGGCGGCACCATGCAGGACATGCTGAACGCCCTGAACTCGCGCAGCGACGGCGCGGGCCAGTACGGAACCTTCGCGCTCGACTCCAAGGGCGCGCTGAACTTCAGCTCCAACAGCGCCTCGCCGGTGACCCTGTCGGTGGTCGAGGACGGCACCCAGCGCGGCGTCGGCGGCCCTTCGCTGAGCCAGCTGTTCGGCCTGGGCCCGTCCGAGCGCAGCACGCGGGCTTCGGGCTACACCGTCGATGCGGCGATGAACGGCAACCCCAGCCGCCTGCCCTTCGCCAAGCTGGACCTGACCGCCGCGGCCGGGACCCCGGCCCTGGCCGTCGGCGACGCCCGCGGGGCCCTGGCCCTGGCCAAGGCCGGCGACAGCTCGGTCAACTTCTCGTCCGCCGGCGGCGTCGGCGCGGCCACCAGCAGCGTGCTGCGCTACGGCGCCGACTTCGCCGGCTCGATCGCCCGCAAGGCCGCCGCCGCGGAGTCCAAGAAGGACGCCACCGCTTCCGTGAAAGTCGAGGTCGACACCCAGCGCCAGTCGCACGAGGGCGTCAATCTCGACGAAGAGCTCATCAATCTGACGACGTACCAGCAGGCGTTCAACGCCTCGGCCCGCCTGATCCAGGCGACCAAGGACATGTACGACGTCCTCGTGAACATCATCTGAGGTCCGCCATGACCCGTGTCTCCACCTCCGGCAACTACGGCGTGATGACGTCGAACCTGATGCTGGCGCAGGTGCGCCAGAACCAGATCGGCGAACAGGTCTCCAGCCAGAAGGTCGCCAGCGACCTGAAGGGCTACGCCAAGAACGCCGAAATGCTGACGGCGATGAAAAGCGCCCAGGCCAAGATCGACGGCTTCCTCGACCAGACCAAGCTCGTCTCCAACCGGCTGGAGATGCAGGACATGGGCATCGAGCGCCTGGCCAACTCGGCCACCAGCGCCCGCGAGGCGATCGCCAACGCCCTGGCCGCCGGCAACGCCACCACCCTGATGCAGCAACTGCAGAACGCCTTCGGCGACGCGGTTCAGGGCCTCAACACCAAGTCCAACGGCCAGTACGTGTTCTCGGGCGCCAGGAACGACACGGCGACCACCACGGCCACCAGCATGGCCGACCTGACGGCCGCGCCGAGCACGGCCTCGCTGTTCCAGAACGACCAGTACATCACGACCAACCGTATCGACGAGTCGACCACGGTCTCGACCRGCGTGCTGGGCGACGCCCTGGGGACCGACCTGTTCGACGCCTTCAAGCAGGTGCAGGCCTATGTCGACGCCAACGGCCCGTTCACCGGCAACCTGACCGACGCCCAGTCGACCTTCCTCAAGGGCCTGCTGCCGGCCTTCGACGACGCCCACAAGGACCTGGTCACCGCCCAGGGCAAGAACGGCCTGAACCAGAAGCGCTTCGAAGACGCCCAGGTGTCGCTGCAGGACCAGTCCGACAGCCTGACGGTGATGATCGGCGGCGTCGTCGACGTCGACATGGCCGAAGCCGTCACCCGCCTGCAGGCCGCCCAGTTGGCCGTCCAGGCCTCGGCCCAGGTGTTCTCCTCGCTCCAGGCCTCGTCGCTGCTGAACGTGCTGAAATAGGTCGTCGACGGACTGCGGCGCTGCTCCACCTCGCAAAATCGGGGTCGAGGCTCTAAATAGCGCCGATGGACGCCGACCTCGCCCGTTTCGACCCCGCCCACGCCCCCGTTCCGGAGGGCGACGCCCTCATCGCGCGCGCCGCCCAGGCCGCCAAGCAGGCCGTTGGCCTGCCCGAGGGAACGCGGATCGTCGCGGCCATGTCCGGGGGCGTCGATTCCACCGTCACCGCCGCCCTGCTGGCCCATGCCGGCTATGACGTGGTGGGCGTGACGCTGCAGCTCTACGACCACGGCGCGGCGATCTCCAAGAAGGGCGCCTGCTGCGCGGGCCAGGACATCATGGACGCCCGCATGGCGGCCGAGCGCATCGGCATCCCGCACTACGTGCTGGACTACGAAAGCCGCTTCAAGGAGCAGGTCATCGAGGAGTTCGCCGACGCCTACCTGCGCGGCGAGACCCCGATCCCCTGCGTGCGCTGCAACCAGACCGTCAAGTTCCGCGACCTGCTGGACGTGGCCCGCGACCTGGGCGCCGAGGCGATGGCGACCGGCCACTACGTGCAACGCGGCTTCACCGCAGCCAGCAACCGCCCGCAGCTGCGCCGCGCCGCCGACCCGGCCAAGGACCAGTCCTATTTCCTGTTCGCCACCACGCGCGACCAGCTGGACTTCCTGCGCTTCCCGCTGGGCGGCTTCTCCAAGCCCGAGGTGCGCGCCGTCGCCGCGGCGCTGGGCCTGTCGGTGGCCGACAAGCCCGACAGCCAAGACATCTGCTTCGTGCCCGAGGGCAAGTACACCACGGTGATCGACCGCATCCGCCCGCAAGGCGCGGAAGCCGGCGACATCGTGCACCTGGACGGCAAGGTGCTGGGCCGCCACGAGGGCGTCACCCGCTACACCATCGGCCAGCGCCGGGGCCTCAACGTCGGCGGCGGCACGGGCGAGCCGCTGTTCGTCGTGCGCATCGACGCCGACAAGCGCCACGTCGTGGTCGGCCCGCGCGAGGCGCTGCTGACCAAGTCGCTGACGCTGAAGGAAGACAACTGGCTGGGCGGCGAGGACGACGTGATCGCGGCGGCCAAGGCCAATGCGCCGGTCCTGGCCCGCGTGCGCTCGACCCGCGAGCCGGTGCCCGGCCGCCTGACGCTGGAAGACGGCGGCGTGCGCCTGGTGTTCGACGTCCTGGAAGAAGGCGTCGCCCCCGGCCAGGCCTGCGTGCTCTACGACCCCGCCGATCCCGAGCGCGTGCTCGGCGGCGGCTTCATCGCGACGACCACGAGGGCGATGGATCAATAGCGTCCCTCTCCCCTTGCGGGAGAGGGTGGCCTCCCGGAGGGAGGTCGGGTGAGGGGTCGCACCAACAGAAACGCCGCGGCGGCTTTTCAGCTGTCGCGGCGTTTTGCGTCTGAGAAACCCCTCATCCGTCGGCTTCGCCGACACCTTCTCCCGCAGGGGGGAGAAGGATCAGGCCTCAAAACTTAATCCAGCGCGCCGATGTACGGCAGACCGCGGCTCTTGCCTTCGTCGTCGAGGCCGTAGCCGACCAGGTAGCGGGCCGGGGCTTCCCAGGCCACGAAGTCGGGCTCCATGCCGCGCGAGGTCGGCCAGGGCTTGCGGGCGAAGACGGCGGTCAGCACTTCGCTGGCGCCGGCGTCCTTCACCAGGCGCGCGGCTTCCGACAGCGACAGGCCGGTGTCGAACACGTCGTCGACGACCAGGGCGCGGCGGCCGACCAGCGGGCGCTGCAGGTCGGCGCGCACTTCGCAGCGGCCGGTGCTCTTGCGCTCGTCATGGTACGAGGCCAGCCACAGGGCGTCGAAGCGGACGTTGCGACCGGCCTTCCACAGGGCGCGGGTCAGGTCGGCGGCGAACCACAGGCCGCCGGTCAGCAGGCAGACGGCGACGGTGTCGTCGTCGATGCGCGGGGCGATCTGGCGGGCCAGGGCTTCCACCCGCTCGGCGATTTCTTGCTCGGAAATGAGCACTTCGGGGCGGTGGAGCTCGGTCATGTCAGGGGATCTTGGTCAATGATGGTCGGCAGGGGCCGGTTCGGCCGCTCCGGTCTCATGTCCAGGGGCTTCATGTCCAGCCCCTTCCGCCGCGGAATCGGCCCCATGGGCCTCCTGCGCGGCATGATCCGTCGTCGGCGTGTCCTGGGCGCCGCGGAGTTCGGGCTCGCCGTGGCCGGCCTTGGCCGGACCAAGGCCGGTCTTCACCGCATGGGCCGCGCCCTTTTCGACGGCGAATCCGACCTCCAGCACCTGGGCGCTGGACGGCGGGTCAAGCAGGGTGACCGAGAAGTGGCGGGTCTGGCCCGGCGGGATGACCGGATCGGCGGCGGCGGCCAGCTGGCCCGACACGCGCTTCTGGCCCTTGTTGAGCAGGGCGATGCGCAGCGGCGGGGCCGAGACCGGCTTGTCGGTGATGTTGCGGATCACGCCGGTGACGGTCAGGGCGGCGCGGCCGTCCACCATCGAGGGCTCGGCCCGGATGCTGCTTTCCTCGACGATCAGGCCCACGGTGTTGATCGGCTTGCCGATCATGGCGTAGGCGCCGGCCGTGCCGGGCATCAGCTTGCCGATGTTCAGGTTGAAGACCCAGGCGCAGCCCAGCACCAGCACCACGAAGGCGGCCATCGAGGCCCAGACGATGCCGGTGGTCTTGGCTTCCTTCAGGCGGCGCTCGGCGTCGGCGCGGGCGCGGAAGACCTTGGGCAGTTCCTCGCCCGGCAGGGCGCTGACCGGCGGTTCCGGCTCGGGCTCGTCGTCCAGGGCGTGCAGCGGGTCGAGGGCGGCCGAGACGGCGGCGTCGTTGGCCGCGCCGGAGGACGTCCCCGCGGCTTGCGGCGCGTCGAACAGGTCTTCGTCGGCGGCGGTTTCGTTACGCGCGGTCCAGCGCGCGCCGCACGAGGCGCAGCGCACGACACGGCCGGCCGAACCGACCTTGGCGTCGTCGACGAAATAGCGGCTGGCGCACTCCGGACAGGTCAGTATCATGGCCGCGAATCGGTCATCCCCGCTTTACAGCATTGGAGGTCGCCGATTTTAACCCTGATGTCCAGAAACCCCATCGACACACCCTTGCGGACCGGCGCAGATCAAGACCTCGACGCCGTCCCCGTGGTCCGTTTCGAAGGCGTCTCCATGCGCTACGGGCGGGGTCCCGAAACCCTGCGCGACATCGGGTTTTCCCTTGCCCCGGGCTCGTTTCACTTCCTCACCGGAGCCTCGGGCGCCGGCAAGAGCTCGCTGCTCAAGCTGATCTACCTGGCCCATCGTGCGTCACGGGGTCGCGTCGAGCTGTTCGGCCGCGACGTGAACCTGGTTCCGGGCGCCGACCTGCCGTTCCTGCGCCGCCGCATCGGCGTGGTGTTCCAGGATTTCCGCCTGCTCGAGCACCTTTCGGTGTTCGACAACGCCGGCTTGCCGCTGCGCATCGCCGGCCGTAAGCCCAACACCTATCGCGACGACGTCGCCGAACTGCTGCACTGGGTGGGCCTGGGCGAGCGCATGCACGCCCTGCCGGCCACCCTGTCGGGGGGCGAGAAGCAGCGCCTGGCCATCGCTCGCGCCGTCGTCGACCGTCCCGACATCCTGCTGGCCGACGAGCCGACCGGAAACGTCGACCCGGCCATGTCGCTGCGCCTGCTGCGCCTGTTCGTCGAGCTCAACCGCCTGGGCACCACGGTGCTGATCGCCACCCACGACGAGGAACTGGTCGCCCGCGCCGGCCGCCCCGTCCTGCACCTCGAGCACGGCCGCCTGGTCGACACGGGCGAGGCGCCATGAGCGGGCCGTTCGACCTCAATCGCTGGAAGCCGGGTCCGCTGCTGCCGCCGCGCGACGCCCGCGACGGGGCGCTGGTCTTCGTCGTCGCCGTCCTGTGCTTCCTGGCCTGCCTGACCGCCCTTGCGGCCCTGGCCGCCAACCGCGCCGCCGAGGGCTGGAGCGCCCAGCTGACCGGCTCGGCCACGGTGGTCGTCCGCGCCAAGGCCGGCGAGACCCCCGACAGCGCCGCCGCCCGCGCGGCCGAGACCCTGGCCGGGGTCAAGGGCGTGGTCCAGGCCCAGGCGCTGACCAAGGACAAGGCCGAGGCCCTGCTGGAGCCGTGGATCGGCCGCGACGCCCTGGTCGCCGACCTGCCGACCCCGCGCCTAGTCACCCTCGACCTCGATCCGAAGGCTCCGGCCACGGCCGCGGCGCTGACCAAGGCCCTGCACGAGGCCGCGGTCGACGCCATCGTCGACGACCACAGCCGCTGGATCGCCGACATCGAGCGCGGCGCCGGGCTGGCCCGCTGGGCGGCGCTGGGCGTGTTCGCCCTGATCGCCGCGGCGACCGCGGCCGTCATCACCTTCGCCACCCGCGCGGGCCTGGCCGCGCGCCACGAGGTGATCGAGGTGCTGCACCATTCCGGCGCCGAGGCGCCCTTCATCGCCGGCCTGTTCCAGAACCGGTTCGCGGCCATGGCCGCCAGCGCGGGCTTGCTCGGCGGCGCGGCGGCGGTCATCGTCGGCGTCGCGGCGCGGCTGGCGGGGGGCGGCTCGGGCCTGACCCCGGTGCTGCCTCTGGCCTGGGTCGACCTTCTGGCGCCCCTGCCCTGCCCGCTGATCGCCGCGCTGGTCGCGGGGCTGGCCGCGCGCGCCGCGGCCCTCCGCCTGTTGAAGGACATGCCGTGAAGAGCATCGCCGCCTTCCTGATCGTGGTGATGATCTGGGTCCTGGGCCTGCTGGCCTTCACCTCGCGGGTGGAGCGCTCGACCCCGGCCGCCGATCCGCCCGTCGCCGACGGCGTGGTGGTGCTGACCGGCGCCTCGAACCTGCGCCTGGAAGCGGCGACCAAGCTCCTGGAAGCCGGCAAGGGCAAGCGCCTGCTGATCTCCGGCGTCAACCGCGAGGCCACCCGCGCCGACGTGCTGGACGTCACCAAGGCGGTCAAACCGATCTACGACTGCTGCGTCGACTTGGGCTTCGCCGCCGCCGACACCGTCGGCAACGCCCGCGAAACCGCCGAATGGGCCAAGGCTCGCGGCTACAAGAGCCTGATCGTCGTCACCGCCGACTACCACATGCCGCGCTCGATGCTGGAGCTGCGCGCCACCATGCCGGACGTGAAGCTCTCGCCCTATCCGGTGGCCACCGAGAGCCTGAACGCCCGTCGCTGGTGGAAGGGCTCGCACACCGCCCGGCGGATGATCGTGGAATACTGCAAGTACCTGGCGATCCTGGGACGCGAGGCGTTCCTGAACCTGGGTCCGAAAGACAAGCCCGCCGAGACGTCGGCAACGGGGAAAGACTCTTGATCTATCTGCGCTCGTTCCTGTTCCAGCTGTTCTTCTGGCTGTGGTCGGCGACCATGGCCATCCTGATGCTAGTGACCCTGGCCCTGCCGCGCCCAGTCAATCGCGCCGCCATGCGCCTGTGGTCGCAGGGCGTGATCCTGGGCCTGCGCTTGCTGGCGGGCGTGCGGGTCGAGGTGCGCGGCCAGGTTCCCACCGGCCCGGCCCTGGTGGCCGCCAAGCACCAGTCGATGTTCGACGTCTTCAGCCAGTTCGCCATCCTGCCGGACGCCTGCTTCGTGATGAAGAAGGAGCTCCTGATGGTGCCGCTGTTCGGCTGGCACGGCCTGAAGGCCAAGATGATCGTCGTCGACCGCGACGGCCATTCGACCGCTCTCAAGAAGCTGGTGCGCGACAGCGTCGACCGCATGAAGGAAACTCGCCAGGTCGTGATCTTCCCCGAAGGCACCCGCGGCAAGGTCGGCGAGCCCGGCGACTACAAGCCCGGCATCGCAGCGCTGTATCGCGAACTGGAGCTGCCGGTCACCCCGCTGGCGCTGAACTGCGGCCAGCACTGGCTGCACAAGAGCCTGCTGGTCCAACCGGGCGTCATCGTCTTCGAATACCTGCCGCCGATCCCCGCCGGCCTGAAGCGCGGCGAGTTCATGCGCGAACTGCAGACGCGGATCGACGGCGCGACCAAGGCCCTGGAAGACGAGGGGATCTGATCCGCCAGATCCAAGAGGCACCTCCCCCTGTGGGGGAGGCGGCCGAAGGCCGGTGGGGGGACGGTTTCAGCTTTCGAGAGGCTGGAAGGATCGCAGTCACTCCCCCCACCGATCGCTTCGCGATCACCTCCCCCACAAGGGGAGGTTCCTAAGCGCCCTCCAGCCCCTCCACCATCTTCAGCAACGCCTCCATGGCGTGGTCGCGCACGCCGTCCTCGCGCAGGTGCATGACCAGATCGC
The DNA here is from genome assembly GCF_056395525.1 of Caulobacter sp. 10L414. NCBI lineage: Bacteria > Pseudomonadati > Pseudomonadota > Alphaproteobacteria > Caulobacterales > Caulobacteraceae > Caulobacter > Caulobacter sp. 10L414. Next base: position 80,404 of record NZ_JBFTJR010000015.1, on the reverse strand, counting down.
GCAGATAGTCGATGTTCGGCCCCGATAAGCCTCGCGCGCCGGCGATCAGCTGCGCCTGCTGCTCGAGGGTCAGCGCCCCGGCCCACTGGCCGTGCTTGCGGTCGGACAGGAACACCAGGGCCGGGACCTCGCCGTTCCCGTCGATGCGCAGCTTCGACCAGGCCTCGAAATAGGTCTCGGTCGGCTGCTCGCGTTCGCGCAGGTAGGCGTAGACCTCGGGCCAGACGCTTTCCGCCACCCGATAGGCCACGCCCCGCACCGCGCCGCCGGGCGCCAGGCCCAGCACCAGCCCCGGCCGGTCGTAGGTGCCGCGGTGATGCACCGAATAGATGCAGAACGCCCGCCTGCGCCCATGGAGAACCGCGGTTCTTCGGTCTATGAACGGGAACCCGGGCCGCCACATCAGCGATCCGTAACCGAACACCCAACGATCGCCGCCCTGCGGCTGCTCGCTCGCCACGCCCAAAACCCTCACCGACCGGAACAGCCCCTTCGCCCATGACCCATAGCGACCCGACGCCGTCCCGCAAGCCCCGCCGTCGCGGCCTCGCCTTGCCTTTCGTGCTCGCGGCCCTGGTCTGCATCGCCTGGAGCGTCGGCTGGTTCTATCTGCGCAACGAGATGATCAAGCGCATGGACGCGACCTCGGCCCACCTGAAGGCCGAAGGCTACGACCTGTCGTGGACCAGGCGCGAGGTCACCGGCTTTCCGTTCCGCCTGGACGTCACGTTGGAGAACGCCCGCGTCGCCGAGCCCACCGGCTGGGCCGTGCGCGCGCCGCAGCTGAAGGGCGAGGCGATGATCTACGGCATCGGCCACTGGATCATCGTCGCCCCCGCCGGCGTCGTCCTGACCCGTCCCGAGAAGGGCGACGTGACGATCACCGGTCAGGCCCTGCGCGCCAGTCTGGCCGGCTTCGACCAGTACCCGCCGCGCATCTCGGTCGAGGGCGCCAAGCTTGCCTTCACCACCGCCGCGGACGTCGAGCCCTTCCCGATCAGCTCCACCGAGGCCCTGCAGCTGCACCTGCGCTCGGGTCCCGACGACCAGGGCGCGATCCTGTTCAAGGCCGACGGGGCCAAGGTCGCGTTCACGGGCCTCTTGGGCCGCATCGCCCAGGACCGCACCGCCTCGCTCTACTGGGACTCGCGCCTGGCCAAGGTCTCGGCGCTGCGCGGCGACAACTGGACCGACGCCGTCCGTGACTGGACCGCCGCCGGCGGCGCGATCACCGTCGAGAGCGGCAAGCTGACGGCCGGCGACGCCTTGATCGAGGCCAAGTCGGGCGCCCTGACCGTCGACCCGAACGGCCGCCTGCAGGGCGCGCTCGACGTCACCGTTCGCGAGAAGCCGACCCCGGCCGAGGCGATCACCGACGCCCGCTCGGCGGCCGCCGCCCTGGCCACGGCCGTCGGCAAGGACCCGACGCTCAGCGCCACCCTGGAGTTCCAGAACGGCCGCACGCGCCTTGGCCCGTTCGACACGGGCCCGTCGCCGATGGTCTACGTGCCGCGGTAGACTCCCCCTTTTCCCGTCATTCCCGCCCTTGTTGCGGGAAACCCTGGTTCCGTTCGCACGTGAAGAACAAGCGACGTGCTTCACACGTCGCCCCTATCGCCTCTGCGGCTGACAAAGGGGTTCCCGCCACAAGGGCGGGAATGACGGGAGTTAAGGGCAATGCGCGCCCAGCTGCCTCCCGCGCACTCATCGCGCCCGGCGAACGACGCAATTTCCTTCCCCGGCGACGCGGCTATTGCACCCTTCGCGGCAAGGACTATGTTCCGCCCCTCATTTTCGGGGATAGACATGGGTCGCGACGCGGACGAGACGCCGCCCTCGCTGGACGAGGTCCGATGGCGCATCGACGCCATCGATAGCCAACTGCTCGCGCTGATCGACGAGCGGGCCGGTCTTTCACGCGCCGTGGCCGCCGCCAAGCAGGCCGCCGGCGACACCGGCTTTGGCCTGCGTCCCGGCCGCGAGGCCCTGATCGTCCGCAAGCTGCTGTCGGCGCAGCGCGAGCACGCCCCCGACGGCCTGGTGATCCGCATCTGGCGCGAACTGATGGCCGACAGCCTGTCGCGCCAGGGTCCGTTCCACCTGACCGTCTGGGGCGACGGCCGCACGGTCGAGCTGGCCCGTTCGCGCTTCGGCGCCGCCCCGCCGATGCAGGTCGTGGCCGCCGACAAGGACGCCCTGGCCGCCTCCAAGACGCCGTGGGGCGTTTCGGTCCTGGGCCTTTTGCCGGGCAACGCCTGGTGGGGTCGGCTGCTGGCCGAGCCGACGCTGAACATCTTCGCCGCCCTGCCCTGCCTGACCCGTTGGGGTCCGCAGGCCGCCTTCGCGGTGGCCGAGGTCGAGGTCGAGCCCACCGGCGGCGACCAGACCTTCTGGGTGACCGACAGCGCCAGGAGCGCGAGCGCCATCGTCGAGGCCCTGGGCGCCGATGGCGTTGCGGCCGAGCCCCTGGCCGAGGCCGGCGGCCTGAAGCTGTTCTCGCTGTCGGGCTTCTACCAGCGCGACGACGAGCGCCTGGTCCGCGCTCCGGGCCAGCTGTCCGGCGTGATCGGGGCTGCCCCCGTTCCGTTCGACGTGTAAGTAGGGCCGCGCCTTCCAGAGGCGCCCCGCCGAGACCCGTGATGACCGCTTCCGACCGCTCCGCCTCGCCCCGTCCGCTGCCCAAGCCGGGGATCCTCGACATCGCCGCCTATGTGGGCGGCAAGTCGAAGGTGGAGGGGATCGCCCATCCGGTGAAGCTGTCGAGCAACGAGAACGTCCTGGGCTGCAGCGAGCAGGCGAAAGCCGCCTATCGCGACGCCGCCGACCGCCTGCACGTCTATCCGGACGGCAAGGCCAGCGGCTTGCGCACCGCCGTCGCCGAGCGCTACGGCCTGGAGCCCGAGCGCCTGACCTTCGGCGACGGCAGCGACGAGATCTTCGCCCTGCTGTGCCAGGCCTATCTCGAGCCGGGCGACAACATCGTGCAGGGCGAGCACGGCTTCGCCGCCTATGCGATCGGCGCCCGCGCCTGCCAGGCGGAAGTCCGCTTCGCCCCGGAGCCGAACCGCACCATCGACATCGAGGAGATGGTGAAGTGCGTGGATGCGCGCACCCGCATCGTCTTCGTCGCCAATCCCGCCAACCCCACCGGCGCCTGGCTGACGGGCGAGGAGATTCGCGACCTGCACGCGGCCCTGCCGCCGTCGGTGATCCTGGTGCTGGACGGCGCCTATGCCGAGTTCTGCACCGATCCGCGCTTCGAGGACGGCCTGGCCCTGGCGCGCGACACGCACAACGTCGTCGTCACCCGCACCTTCTCCAAGATCCACGGCCTGGCCGCCTTGCGCGTCGGCTGGGGCTATGCCGACGCCGACATCATCGAGCCGATCGAGCGCATCCGCCCGCCGTTCAACACCTCGATCCCCGCGCAAGAGGCCGCCGTCGCCGCCCTGGCCGACCGCGCCTTCGAGGCCGCCTCGGTGGCGCTGGTCGAGCAGTGGCGCCCCTGGCTGGCTCAGCAACTGGGCGGGCTTGGCCTGGCCGTCACCCCGTCGGCGGCCAATTTCGTGCTGGTCGACTTTCCGGCCACGCCGGGCAGGACGGCGCTTGAAGCCGAAGCCTTCCTGGCCAGCAAGGGCTATCTGGTCCGCGCGGTGGCCAACTACGGCCTGCCCAATTCCCTTCGCATCACCATCGGCCGCGAAGAGCACAATCGCGCCGTCGTCGACCTGCTGGCGGAGTTTATGAACCGATGAGCCCCACCGGCCTGCTCTATCCCAAGATGACCGTCGTCGGCGCCGGCCTGATCGGCGGCTCGGTGATCCTGGCCGCCCGCGCCCACGGCGTGGTCGGCGAGGTGACCATCGCCGACGCCAGCGAGACCCACCGCGCCCGGGCGCTCGAGATCGGCCTGGCCGACCACGTCACCGGCGACCTGGCCGAGGCGGTCAAGGACGCCGACCTGGTGGTCATCGCCACGCCCGTGCTGTCGATCGGCGACGTCGCCGCCGCCGTCGCCCCGCACCTGAAGCCCGGCGCCACCCTGACCGACGTCGGCTCGACCAAGGCCACCATCGCCGAGGCCTTCCGCTCGCCCGCCCTCGCCAAGGTGTTCCCGATCCCCGGCCACCCGATCGCCGGCACCGAGCAGTCGGGCCCCGACGCCGGCTTCGCCGAGCTGTTCGAAGGCCGCTGGACCATCCTGACCCCGCTGGCCGACCGCGAGGACGAGGCCTACGCCGCCGCCGTCGCCAAGCTGTCGGCCTTCTGGCGCTCGTTCGGCGCCCAGGTCGAGCTGATGGAGGAAAAGCACCACGACCTCGTCCTGGCCGTCGTGTCCCACCTGCCCCACCTGATCGCCTACACCATCGTGGGCAGCGCGGCCGACCTGGAGAACGTCACCGAGAACGAGGTCATCAAGTACTCGGCCTCGGGCTTCCGCGACTTCACCCGCATCGCCGCCAGCGACCCGACCATGTGGCGCGACATCTTCGTGGCCAACAAGGACGCGGTGCTGGAGATGCTGGGCCGCTTCACCGAAGACCTGCAGGCCATGAGCCGCGCCATCCGCTGGGGCGACGCCGACACCCTGCACGCCCACTTCACCCGCACGCGGGCGATCCGGCGAGGCATCGTCGCGGCCGGCCAGGAAAGCGCCGAGCCGAACTTCGGGCGCGATCGCGGGAAGCACTAGCTTCCCCCACTTCCCGTCATTCCCGCCCTTGTGGCGGGAACCTCTCTGTCCGCCGCAGGTGCGGATGTGGCGGCGCGCCCTGCGCGCCGCTTGCGCCGCCCGTGGAAGCTGACCCAGGGGTTCCCGCCACAAGGGCGGGAATGACGGGAGTTTAGGCAGGACGTACGGACGCCTTCGCCGCCCCTGGACTATTTTACACTCGTATAGCAACCTCTCTCCAGACGCCTCCTGGGGAGAGAGACGATGACCGACACCCGCGACGCCGTGATCATCGGTGGAGGCCACAACGGCCTCGTCTGCGCCTTCTATCTGGCCCGGGCCGGGATGAAGGTCACCGTCTGCGAGGCCCGCGGCGTGGTCGGCGGGGCCGCCGTGACCGAGGAGTTCCATCCGGGCTTCCGCAACTCGGTGGCCAGCTACACGGTCAGCCTGCTCAATCCGCGCGTCATCGCCGACATGGACCTGCACGGGTTCGGCCTGACCTTCCTGGAGCGGCCGATCTCCAACTTTCTGCCGATCAGCGACGACAAATATCTGAAGCTGGGCGGCGGCCTCGAACGCACTCAGGAGCAGTTCCGCAAGTTCAGCCGCCGCGACGCCGAGATCCTGCCGGCCTATTACGCCATGCTCGACGAGATCGGCGACGTGCTGCGCGATCTCGCCCAGGAGACCCCGCCCAACCTGGGCGACGGCCTGCCGGGGCTCCTGCGCGCCCTGCGCCAGGGCGGACGCCTCGCCATGCTGTCGCGCGAGCGCAAGCGCGACCTGCTCGACCTCTTCACCAAGAGCGCGCGGGATTTCCTGAACGGCTGGTTCGAGAGCGAGCCGGTCAAGGCCGCCTTCGGCTTCGACGCCGTGGTCGGCAACTACGCCAGCCCCGACACGCCCGGCTCGGCCTATGTGCTGCTGCACCACACCTTCGGCGAGGTGAACGGCAAGAAGGGCGCCTGGGGCCACGCCGTCGGCGGCATGGGCGCGATCACCCAATGTATGGCGAAAGCCTGCGAGAAGGCCGGGGTCGAGATCCTGCTGAACGCCCCCGTCGAGGGCGTCCACGTGGACGGCGGGAAAGCCGTCGGCGTGCAGCTGGTCGACGGCCGCCAGATCATGGCCCCGATCGTCAGCGCCAACGTCAATCCGGCCCTGCTGTACAAGAGGCTGGTGCCGCCCTCGGCCCTGCCGGCCGATTTCAGGAAGGCGATCGACGGCTACAAGAACGGCTCGGGCACCTTCCGCATGAACGTGGCCCTGTCGGAGCTGCCCGACTTCACGTCCCTGCCCGGCAAGGCGCCAGCCGAGCACCATCAGAGCGGCATCGTCATCGCTCCCAGCCTCGACTACATGGACGCGGCCTATCGCGACGCCAAGGCCGGCGGCATGAGCCGCGCGCCCATCGTCGAGATGCTGATCCCCTCGACGCTGGACACCAGCCTGGCCCCGCCCGGCCAGCACGTGGCCAGCCTGTTCTGCCAGCAGTTCGCGCCCACCCTGCCCGAGGGCCGCTCCTGGGACGACGAGCGCGAGGCGGCCGCCGACCTGATCATCGACACGGTCGATCGCTGGGCCCCCAACTTCAAGGCCTCGGTGCTGGGTCGTGTGATCCTGTCGCCGCTGGACCTGGAGCGGAAGTTCGGCCTGATCGGCGGCGACATCATGCACGGCCACATGAGCCTGGATCAGCTGTGGGCCGCGCGCCCGCTGCTGGGCCACGCCAGCCATCGCGCGCCGATCAAAGGCCTCTACATGTGCGGCGCGGGCGCGCATCCCGGCGGCGGGGTATCGGGCAATCCCGGCCGCAACGCCGCCCGCGAGATCCTGCGCGACAAGGACTTCACCACGGCGGTGAAGCTGGCCGTGGTGGGGCGGTGAGCGCCATGACCGCCCTCCCCAACCACGACCCCCTCTCGGACTGGGGCCTGCCCGGCTGGATCTACGGCTCCGAACGGTTCTTCCGCGAGGAGCAGGACAAGGTCTTCCGGCCGTCCTGGCAGATCGTCTGCCACCTGAACGACATTCCGAAAGCCGGCGACTTCCACACTTTCGACTTCGTGGGCGAGAGCATTGTGGTGGTGCGCGGCAAGGACGGCGGGGCGCGGGCGTTCGCGAACGTCTGCCGGCACAGGGGCGCGCGGCTGCTGGACGGCCCCACCGGTCGCTGCGGCCGCATCGTCTGCCCCTACCACGCCTGGACCTACGACCTTGAGGGCCGGCTGATCGGCGTGCCGATGCGCGACGACTATCCGGCGCTCGACATGGCCAAGGAGGGCCTGGCCAGGCTGGACACCGAGATCTGGCGCGGCTTCGTCTTCGTGCGGCTGGAGGGGGACGGCCCGTCGGTGGCGGACATGATGGCCCCCTACGAAGCCGAGGTCGCCCACTACCGGTTCGAGGACCTGCAGCCCTTCGGCCGCGTCACCCTGCGGCCCCGCGACGTCAACTGGAAGAACATCAGCGACAACTACTCCGACGGCCTGCACATCCCGATCGCCCACCCGGGCCTGACCCGCCTGTTCGGCAAGGGCTATGGCGTCGAAGCCGAGACCTGGGTCGACAAGATGTGGGGCCAGCTGATCGACGAGCCGTCGAACAACCCGTCTGAGCGGCTGTACCAGGACGTGTTGCCAGACGTCCCCCACCTGCCGGACGACAGGAAGCGCCTGTGGACCTATTTCAAGCTCTGGCCGAACTTCGCCTTCGACATCTATCCCGACCAGGTGGACTTCATGCAGTTCATCCCGGTCTCGGCCACGACCACCATGATCCGCGAGATCGCCTACGCCCTGCCCGATGAGCGGCGCGAGATGAAGGCGGCGCGCTATCTGAACTGGCGCATCAACCGCCAGGTCAACGCCGAGGACACCGAACTCGTCGCCCGCGTCCAGCAGGGCATGGCCTCGCGCACCTTCACCGCCGGRCCGCTGGCGACCAGCGAGGTGTCTTTGCGCAGCTTTGGCCGCAAGCTGCGGGCGCTGATCCCCGAAAGCCGCCTGCCGCGGCCGCCGGAGGGGTGGTGAGCGCCCCCTCCGGCCCTCYGGGCCACCTCCCCCAAAGGGGGAGGATCTAAGCAGAAAGGCCCTCTCCATCGGAGAGGGCCTTCGTCGTTTCTACTGCCCCGGAGCCGGGCGCTGGATGGTCGGCTCGAGGTTCTTGATGATCTCGCGGGCGTCGTAGGCGCGCGGGTCGCCCGAGGGCTTGGCGCCCTTGTGCAGGACGATCTCGGTGCTGGCCTCGAACTTCTCGATCGTGCGGACCTCGGCGCGGTTGGCGAAGAAAGGGTCGCCCCAGAACGGGTCCCAGGCGCGCCAGCCGCCGTAGCGGGGGCCGTAATAGCGCCAGGACGGGCGCCAGTAGCCGTAAGGATAGCCGTAGCCGAAGCCCGGCCGCATGAACGGATCCTCGTCGATCACCGTGCGGGCCGTGCGATCGGTGCGGCGGTCGGCGGTCTCGAACCAGTCGTAGCCCTGCTCGACCGTCACCTCGGCGGCGCGGTACAGCAGATAGCGCTCGACGGTCTCGCGGCTGGTCAGGCTGTTGCCCGCGAAGCCGACCCGGTAGCGGTCGCCCTCGAGGCGCATTTCGGTGAAGCCGCCAGAGGCCTTCTGGCCCGGAATGGCCGGCTGGTATGGCGTGGCGGTGGCGCAGGCGCTCAGCGCGGCGGCGACCGCCGCGAGCGCGAGCCATTTGGCCTTCTTGATGGGCATGACGCGTTCCTCTGGGACGACACTATACTCCCGTACCACAATGCATGGCTGAGCTTTGCGGTTTCGCCAAGGCGAACACGTTGCCGCGATGTAAAAAGAGATTGCTGGCCGACTGTAGAAAGCGAGGCTCAGCCCCGGGCCACGATCAGGCCCGCCGCGGTGATCAGCAGGATCCCCACCAAGATGCCGAAACCCTTGCGGAAGGCCGGCTCGTTCATCCGCGAGGCCAGGGCCGCGCCGCCCAGGCCGTAGGCGCTCATGCTGATCAGGTCCATGCCGATGGTGGCGGCGGCGAACATGACCAGCTGCGGAACCAGCGGCCGCTGCACGTCGATGAACGGCGGCAGCACCGCGCCGAAGAACAGCAGGATCTTGGGGTTGGCGATCTGCACGGTGAAGCCGTCGCGGAAGGCCGAGCGGCTGGACGACATGCGCACGCCGGCCAGGGCGGCGCCCTCGGCGTTCGCCGGCTTCAGCGCGCCGCGGATCGACTTGATCCCCAGCCAGACCAGATAGGCCGCGCCGGCCAGGGCCAGGACGTGGAAGGCGGCCGGGAACGCAGCGATCAGCGCGCCCAGGCCCAGGGCCGCGAACACGAACCAGACCAGGCTGGCGGTGTTCATGCCCACCACGCCCAGCAGCGCCGCGCCCTTGCCCTTCTCCATGCCGGTGGCGATGGCGAACAGGTTGGCCGGACCCGGCGTGATGGCCATCACGAACATGGCCGCCAGGAAGGCGCTGTAGCGGGCGGGATCGACGGGCAGGACCATGGCGGGGCTATAGGCCTTCTTCCTGCCAAGACAAAGCTCGTCATCCCGGCCGCAGCGAAGCGGAGAGCCGGGACCCAGGGGTCGCCGCATCGCATCGGCCAACGCCACGGTGGGCGAACCTGGACGCCGAGCCTGGTCCCCTGGGTCCCGGATAAGCCCTGCGGGCTTTCCGGGATGACGAGCTTTATTATCCGGCGGCCGTTTTGAATGTCGCTACAGCCCCACGCTCACCGCCACGAAGATCGCCCGGCCCAGCGCGCCCAGCAGCAGGGCGAAGGTGGTGAAGGCCTGGATGGCGAAGCCCAGGCCCCGCTTCTTCGGATCGGCGGCGTAGGACAGGGCGTAGATGATCCGGCCGAGGATCCACACCGCGCCGGCGGCGGCGGCGAAGAGGTCGTTCCAGTAGATCGCGAACAGCCACATCGACGGCAGGAAGATGACCAGCCATTCCAGGGTGTTGGCCTGCACCCGCACGGCCCGTTCCAGGTCGGGGTGGCCGGTCATGGCCGGAGCATCGATCTTGGTGCGGCGGCGGGCGCCGCCCACGCGCAGGATCATCCAGATGTAGCAGATCAGCGCCGCCAGGGTGACGATGGCCACGAGGGCATGGGTTTGCATGGGCTTGGCGGTCCTCCCCGAACCTTTGATGCGGCGCAAGGACGGCCGCGCGCGGGGAGCTTAAGCTTATTCACGCAGGCAACTCAAAGCCGTGACGGCCAGGGTCGGAACCGTCGCCCCGTCCCATGCGCTTTCAGCCTCGTAGACCCTCGTTCCGAACCCTTTCCGAAGAAAGGTCTCGCGCATGCTCGTCGACTCCAGTGCGATCCGAGCGATCGACTACGAACCCGAACACGGCAAGCTCTTCGTCACCTTCATCGATGGCGACGCGTACGTCTATGTCGGCGTGCCCGAGCGGGTGACGGCGGCCTTCACGCGCTCGCGGTCGAAGGGGCGGTTCTTCCAGCGGATCGCTGCGCTTCGGCCGGGATGACGAGCCGAGGGGGCAAGAAGAAAGCCGCCGCCCTTTGGGCGACGGCTTCCGATCGTCGGCAGTGAGGAGAAAGCTTACGCCTCCTCGTCGCCTTCCTCTTCTTCCTCGACAGCGACCGGGGCTGCGATGGCGACGGGCTTGGCCTTCCTGGCGCGGCGCGGGGCCGGGACGCCGTCGATGGCGGCGGGGGCCGGGGCGGCGTCGGCCAGCGGGGCGGTCAGGCCCGACAACGCCCCGCCGTTCAGGCCCACCTCGGCCATCAGCTGGTCCAGCAGCGGGGCTTGCGCACGATAGCGCAGGGCGCCGCTGACCACCTGGTCGGCCAGGTTGCCGCCGCCGCCGTTCGAACCGCCGCCGGCGTCGTTGGCCGCGGCGGCGCCGGTCGCGCCGTTCAGGCCGTCGACCTGGACGATGCGGATCGAGTCGATCGCTTCCAGCGGCTTGACCGACTCGGCGATGATCCGGTCGAGGTTCTCGATCAGCTTGATGCGGATGGCCATGGCCACCTGGTCAGCCGACAGCAGGTTGGCGGCCTTGTTCAGGGCCTCCTGACCCGAGGCGTCGACGTCGTAGCGCACGCGGGCGGCCTCGGCGGCCAGGCGGACGGCTTCGGCCGTCGCTTCGGCCTCGATGCGGGTCTTGTCGGCCGCGCCCTTGGCTTCCTCGCGCAGGGCCTCGGCCCGGTCGGAGGCGGCGGTCTTCTCGGCCTCGGCGGCCACCTTGACGGCGATGGCCTCGCGCTCGGCCTCCTTGGTGGCCTCGATCAGCTCGATGATCTTCTGGCGGTCGGCGGCCTCGCGTTCTCGGACGGTCTTGACCTGTTCTTCGGCAGCGACGGCGAGCGCAAGAGCCTTGTCGGCGTCGGCCTGGGCCTCGGACTGGGCGCGCGACTTCTCGGCCACGGCGATGGCGCGGTCCTGTTCCGACAGCTCGATGGCCTTGGCCTTCTCGATCGTCTGGGTCTCGACGGCGCGCTCCTTGGCGATCTCGCGCTCGCCCAGCTCCTGCTCCATGGCGATGCGCTGCTGGGCCACGGCCCGGTCGGCGGTGATCTTGGCCTGCTCGATCTGCTGTTCACTGGCGATCTTGGCCTGTTCGGCTTCCTGGGTCTTTTCCGCCTGCTGGCGGGCGACCTCGGCCGACTGCTCGGCGCGGCGGGTGGCCAGTTCGCGCTCCTGCTCGAGCTTGGCGTATTCCTCGTCGCGGGTGATCTGCAGGGTCTGGCGCTGGGCCTCCAGGTTCTTGGTGCGGATCTGCACCTGGGTGTCCTGCTCGATGTCGTTGCGCAGCTTCTTGCGCAGCTCGATCTCCTCGGTCAGCCGCGTCAGGCCCTCGGCGTCGAAGGCGTTGGAGGGATTGAAGTACTCCATGGCCGTCTGGTCGAGGCCGGTCAGCGACACGGTCTCCAGCTCCAGGCCGTTCTTCAGCAGGTCTTCGGACGACACCTGCTGCACCTTCTGGACGAAGTGGGTGCGCTGCTCGTGCAGCTCGGTCATGGTCAGCTCGGCGGCCACCGAGCGCAGGGCGTCGACGAACTTGCCCTCGACCAGCTCCTTGAGCTGCTCGGGATGCATGGTGCGCTGGCCCAGCGTCTGGGCGGCGCTGGCGATGGCTTCCGAGCTGGGCTGAACGCGGACATAGAACTCGGCCAGCACGTCGACGCGCATGCGGTCCTTGGTGATCAGGGCCTGCTCGTTGTTGCGCGAAACGGCCAGGCGCAGGGTGTTCATGTTCACGGGAATGGTCTCGTGGAACACCGGCAGGATCAGCGCGCCGCCGTTCATGACCACCTTCTCGCCGCCGAAGCCGGTGCGGACGAAGGAGGTTTCCTTGGAGGCGCGCTTGTAGAGGCGGGCCAGGATCAGGCCGAGGATGAGAAGGCCGACGAGGCTCCCACCGGCGATTGCGGCGATCTCGATCAGGGCTGGCATGCGGATTTACCCCCGGAGTTTTGGAAAGCGGAAAAGGTTGAAGAGGAGGAAGGCGAAGGCGGGCGTCACAGCAGCGCTTCACTTTCGTTGCGGATGGCCAGGAAGCGGGCGCCGGCGTTGCGCACGATGATGACGCTGGTCCCCTGCGCGAAGGCCTCGCCGTCGTCGTCGGGCTCGACCATCACGTAGTGGGTCTGGCCGTGGGCGTCGCGCACCCGGGCCTGGGCGGGCGAGCCGACCTTGGCCTCGCCGGTGACGATCACCGCCACGCGGCCGACCAGGGTCTCGCGCGAGACGGCGGTGGTCTCGTCGCCCGGCAGGATGCGGGCCAGCAGGCCGCCCAGCACGCGGGTGAAGGGCAGGGCGACCGCGGCCGCCAGCGGGCCGGCGATCCAGGCCGGGGCGGGATGGCGGAAGACGCCGGTGATCAGCTGCTGCAGCACCAGGCCCGTCACTCCGAAGGCGAACAGGAAGACCACGATCACCATCAGCAGCGGCAGGCGGCCGACGTTCAGCCAGCCCAGCAGTGAGGGATGGTCGAAGTCGGGACCGTCGGCGCCGTCGTGGCCGAGGGCGCCGCCCAGGCCGGCGGCCTCGACCGCGCCGATCAACAGCATCAGCAGAAGGGCGGCCAGGAAGATCGTGTTGCCGTCGGCCGACAGGAACCCCCACATCGGCTCAGCTCCCGTTGCGCGCGGCGCGCAGGGCGGCCAGCCGTTCGTCGACGCGGTGGCCGCGGGCCAAGCGCTCCAGTTCCGACAGCTTGGCCCCGCGCGCCAGTTCGGCGTCGGTGGGCGGCTGCGGGGTCTTGGCGCGAGCGGCGGTCAGGTCGGTCAGGTCCTCGGCCATCTCGCGGCGGGTGGCCTGCAGGGCGGCCAGATAGCCTTCCAGCTCGGCCTGGCGCTGGGCGGCGTCGGCGACGGCGGTCTCCAGCACCGGGACCTGGGCCTCGATGTCCAGCTGGTGCTCCAGCGCGGCGCGGATCAGGTCCTCGCGGTCCTGGGAGAGGGCCAGCTCGATCTGGGCCGACAGGTCGTCGTGGCGGCTGGACTGTTCGGTCAGGCGCTTGGCGGCCAGGTGGCGGGCGGCGATGGCGCGGCCGAGCTCGGCGCGCACCTCGTCGATCGCCTGGTCGACCTCGCGCAGGGCCTGCTGGCCCAGCGCGTCGGGCATCACCTCTTCCAGGGCGTCGATCAGGGCGTGGGCGCCGCCGCTGACGATGCGTCCCACTCGGGCGCGCAGGGTATCTGCCATCGGGTCCTCGTCAGGCGGCCGACGGGCGGTCGCCCGCGGCGGTGATCAGGCGGGTCAGCTCGCCCAGGGCGGCGACGCGGCGGGAGACGATCGTCGGATCGTAGGCGGGGGCGCTGGGCGTCACGCCCCAGCGCAGCATCTGCTCGGTCAGGCGCGCGGCGCAGTCGACCAGGCGGGCCTCGTGGCGGGCCAGGGCCTGTGGATCCGCGCCCGCCAGCTCGGCCGGGGCGGCCAGCAGCACGGCCAGCATCTCCTCGATCGCGGCGGTCAGGGCCAGGGCGACGGTGGAGTGGCGGTCGGAGGCCAGCTCGGCCGCGCGCAGGGCCTTCAGGGCCGGGGCGGCGATGTCGTGGGCGGCGGCCAGGGCGGCGTCCCAGCCGGCCGGGGTCTCGGCGCGGCGGCGGGCCTGGCGGATCAGGCCGCGCACCTTGTCGCTGGCCGTGATCGCCCCCTCCAGTTCGAGACCGGCGAGGAAAAGGGCGTCCTCTTCGGACAACCGTACACTCAAGGGCGTGTTCAGCGCGACCATGAGTGGCAATGTGGGGCGATGTAATACGTTTGTAAACAGCTAGGCCTTTCAGCCTGAGATTACATCTTCGTCATGTGCTCGCCGAAAGGTTCGAAGGTCGCCGGCGGCGCGGGGCCGCCGGCGACCGCCGGGTCAGACGTTGTTGGCCACGATGCGGCTGGCCGAGGTTCCGGCCAGGTTGTTGATCGGCTTCTTGAAGACGTTGTCGGCGACGACGAAGTCATCGCAGGTCGCCTCGATCTGCGCGCCGTTGGTCAGCACGGCCTGGGCCTGGAACAGGGTGTTGCCGCAGACCACGATCCGCTTGGCCAGCGAGAACTGCAGCATGTTCGTGGCGTTGACCTCCCTGAAGCGGTTGTTGGCGACGATCAGGCCGTTGGCGTTGAAGGCGCTGATCACCGGTCCCTGGACGCCGACGAACCAGTTGGCGACGAGGCTGACGTCGTTGATCGCGCCCGTGCCGGTGGCGACCATCTCCACCGCCGGCTGCTGGGCGGCGAAGCCGCTGACATAGACGCCGTTGAAGTTGACGTTGTCGATCGTACCGCCGTCGGCCTGCAGCGAGGCCACGCGCGCGGCGCCGACGCCGGCCACCTCGTTGTCGCCCTCGAACTGGCAGCCGGGGTTGAACCAGACGTCGCCCACCTTGCCCGATCCGACGGTGTGGATCTCGGCGCCCCGGTCGGCGTGGTAGAAGATCACGCCGTTGAAGCGCAGGCCCGCGACCCACTCGCCCGAGCCCGCCGCCACGCGCAGGGCCCGCGAGCCGGTGGCCAGCTTCATGGTCAGCTGGCCGTCGTGGAAGCTGCAGTCGCCGCTGCCGCCGTCGATCAGGCAGCCGAGCGCGTTCTGCCGGTGCTCGGCCCAGATCCCGAAGCGCTGGATGCTCCACATCCGGGCGTCGGAAAGGTGCAGGCCGACCTCGAAGTCCTGGATGAAGACGTCCTGCAGCAGGCTGGGCTTGAGCGGATCGCCGCCCGTCAGGCGCAGGCCGGTGGCGCAGCCGCCGGCGTTCCAGACCAGTCCCAGGCTCTCGATCCTGGTCTCGGTATAGGCCCCGTCCGCATTGGGCAGCGCCGTGGCGGTGAGGTTGACCAGCGCCTGGCCGGCCTGGCCGCTCCACGGATGGGCCGCGTCGGACGAGGCGATCAGCCGGGTTCCGTCGTTCATCACCCCGGCCCCGCGCAGCGTCAGCGAGAAGGTCTGGGTCGGGCGCAGGAAGATGGGCGCATGCAGCTTGTACTCGCGGCTCAGCAGCCGCAGTTCCATCGGACCGCCCAGGGCCGCGCCGCTGGCTTCCAGGCAGTCGTGGGCCTGCTGGATGAAGACGGCGTCGGTGGCCGTGTCCTTCTGCGCGCCGAACATCTCGGGCGTCAGGCTGCGCAGGCCGACCACCTTGCCCGTGCCTTCCAGGATGAAGACCTGGCGTTCGGTGGGCAGCTCGACCTCGCCCATCAGATAGAGCGTGGCGTTCTTGATGCGGAAGGTGCAGCCCGGCTCGATCAGCAGGTTCTTGCCGACCGGCATGACCGCGTCCCAGCTGTCGATGAAGTACTGCGCGCCCTGTTGGGCGACCCAGCCGATGTCCGTACCGCCGAAGGCGGCGGTGATGCCGGGCGCGTCGTTGTTGACGCCGTTGGCGACGATGCCGGCGCCGCCGAACGTACCGATAAGAGGTTTGAGGCTCATTGTTCTTCTTTTGTTCCAGCCGCCGGACTGCCCGGCGGCGTCGAAGCCAAGGTGGCGATGGGCTGCGACACTATCGGACGTTGTGCTGCGATCTTTCGATCCCGAGGCGTGATCGGCGTCGCCACGGCGCTTGAGTCGCGGTCTCGTTCGCTCTGGATCAAGTTCCTTGGTCCCGCCGTGGGCGAAAGCCGCGCAGAGGGGGGCAAATCCTGGGCGTCTCGAACATTTTGAGTGAAATTACAGATGCCGGCCCGGACGTCGGGAACGAGGCGAGGCGATGGTTTCACCAAGAGGCGTCGCTCTGGGGATAACCGCCGAGGGCGGGAGTGCGACGGCCTTGAACGAGGACCGTCATGTCGAACCAAGGAATGCTGCTCGCGGGCTGCTCCGCCGCCGTTCTGCTCGCCCTGGCCGGCGCCGCCCACGCGGCCGACCCGGATCCGTCGGCCGCCGCGCCGGACGCCGTCGACGAGATCGTGGTCAAGGCCCGCGACAAGGCCGGCCTGATCGAGAAGGAGCCGAACAATACCGTCTTCGGCCTGGACAAGCCGCTGATCGAGACGCCGCGCTCGGCCAGCTTCGTCTCCGACCTGACGCTGCAACGCTACGGCATCGAGACCATCGACGGCCTGACCGCCGTCTCGCCGGGCACCTACACCGCCAGCTTCTACGGCGTGCCCGGCGCGCTCAACATCCGCGGCACCCTGGCGGAGAACTACTTCCGCGGCTTCAAGCGCATCGAGAACCGCGGCACCTACGCCACCCCGATCGGCGCGGCCGACCAGATCCAGATCGTGCGCGGCCCGCCGACCCCCATCTACGGCTCGGGCAAGGTCGGCGGGATGCTGAACTTCATTCCCAAGTCGGGGAAGGGCGAGGGCGGCTACCTGTCGGAGACGCAAGGCGAGGTCACGGCCACCTACGGCAGCTACAACCGCAAGAACGCCACCGCCCAGGTCGGCCTGCCGGTGAACCTCGGCGACGTCGTCGGCGGCGTGCATGTCTATGGCGAGGTCGAGGACAGCCACAGCTACTACAAGGGTATCTATCCGCGCCGCCAGACCCTGCAGGTCTCGTCCGACCTTGATCTCGGCGACGGCTGGAGCACGGCCGTCGGCGGCATGCTGTACCGCTCGAAGGGCGACGTGCAGACCCCGGGCTGGAACCGCCTGACCCAGGACCTGATCGACAACGGGACCTACATCACCGGCCGCGACACCAGCCTCGTCGACGCCGACGGCAACGGCCGCCTGACGCCCAATGAGATCGGCTTCTATCCGTACGCCAGCGCCATGTACCTGGCCTACTACGGCTTCCCGACCACCGACGCCAAGCACACGCTGGACACCGGCGTGGGCACGACCAAGCTGTCGCCGCGCACGGTCTACATCTCGGGCGCCGACTTCTCGAAGACCGAGACCAACACCCTTTATTTCGACATCGCCAGGGAGCTGTCGCCCGACAGCTCGATCAAGCTGCAGCTGTTCTACGACAGCCTGGAGAACAAGCGCTTCGTCTCCTACGGCTATCCGGCCTGGTTCAACAGCGACGTCTGGGAAGCGCGTCTGACCTGGAACTTCGCCAACGAGTTCCTCGACGGCGCGGTCAAGGCCAAGTCGTTCGTCGGCGCCTCCTACCGCAGCTTCGACGGCCGTCGGCGCGAGAGCTACAACAGCGGTCTGATCGCGCTGGACCGTCGCGACATCGCCTTCGGCGCCACCCCCACCGACATCATCGGCAGCCCGTTCAACCCCGGCGACGGGGTGGCCTGGGAGAACGACAACCGCTCCGAATGGACGCAGGCGGGCCTGTTCTTCACCACCGACATCATGGTCGGCGAGAAGCTGAACCTGATGCTGGGCGGGCGCTACGACGACTACGACGTCACCTCGCAGGACACCGGCTTTCTTTCTTACACCGTGGCCGGCGAGCAGAAGGCGGCCAAGGGCAAGGGCACCTACACCGCCAGCGCCACCTACAAGGCCCCGTTCGGGTTGATGCCCTACATCACCTACGCCAAGGCCTCGGCGCTGGAGATGAGCCAGGCCGGCGACATCGCCCCTGGCCTGGTGGCCGACGCCGGCGACGCCTGGCTGTCGGACGGCGACCTGGCCGAGGCCGGGATCAAGTTCCAGTGGCTGAAGGGCACGCTGGTCGGTTCGCTGGCCGGCTATCGCCAGAACCGCACCCAGCTGACCGGCATCACCCAGACCCCGACCGGCACCCGCGCCAAGGGCGTGGAGCTGGAGGTCCGCTGGCTGGCCAGCGAGCACTTCAGCTTCACCTTCTCGGGCAACACCCAGCACACCACGGTCAAGGGGCCCGACACCTCGTTCCAGTACGTGCCGGTGCACACCGTCGGCGTCACCGGGGCCAACGGCTTCGGCGGTTCCTACGTGGTGTGGAGCTTCGACAGCGTCCGGCCGGGCGACTACGACTACACCCTGATCCCGAAATCGGTGCTCAGCCTCTACGGCGCCTACACCTCCGACGCCTACGACTGGGGCAAGGTCGCCGCCACGCTCGGCGTGACCCGCGTGACCAAGACCTCGGGCACGGTGCCGGGCGCGGTGGTCTATCCGGACTACGCCGTGGCCAGCGGCTCGGTCGCCTACGAGTACGGACCGTATACCGCCACGCTCAACGTCGATAACCTGTTCGACAAGCTCTACTTCACGCCGGTCGGCGACACCTACGCCAACCTGGCGGCCCTGCCGTCCAAGGGCCGCGAGTGGCGCGTGACCCTGTCCCGGAAGTTCTAGTCCCCTGCGGCGCGCTCGCTGCAACGGGCGCGTCGCTCCCTTCCTTGAGTTCCAAGAGAGAGCCTCGCCATGCCGACCTCCCCCTGGCGTCCCTGGCTGATCCTGTCGGTCTTCGCCCTGCTGCTGTTCCTGATCACCGCCTCGACCTTCTCGTCGCTGGGCGTGGTGCTGCCGGCGATGATCAAGGAGCAGGGCTGGGGCTTTGGTCCGGCCTTCCTGGGCTTCACCCTGCTGGGCGCCTTCTGCGGCGGCTCGTCGTGGCTGCCGGCCCTGCTGATCCGCAAGCTCGGCGTGCGGCCGACCATCGTCGCCGGCTCGGCGGTGATGGTCGCGGGCTTCACCTGCCTGGCGGCGACGCCGGGCCTGACCGTCTATCTGGTCGGCACGGCGCTCCTGGGCGTCGGCTACCAGATGATGGCCCTGATCCCCGGCACCCACGTGCTGGGCATGCTGTTCAAGAAGCGCGCCCTGCCGTTCGGGATCTACTTCACCATCGGCTCGCTGGGCGGCGTCGTCGGCCCGTGGATGGCGCTGTCGGGCATGGAGATCGCCGGCGGCGCCTGGCGGCCCTACTGGTGGATGCAAGCGGCCGCCTCGCTGGTCGTGGGCCTGGTCTGCACCGCCCTGGTGGGCAGCAAGGCCTGGCTGGCCGAAGCCGCCGCGCAGACCGACAAGGCCGTCGCGCAGGACATCGAGAGCGCCCCTGCCACGACCAGGGTCTATCGCACCGCCGTCGACTGGACGGTGAAAGAGGCCGTCCGCACCCCGCAGTTCTGGGTAATCCTGGCGGCCTATTTCGCCCACCTGCTGGGCGGGGTCACCGCCGTCAGCCTGGCCCCCAGCCACTTCGGCGAACTGGGCGTGGCCTCGACCGTGGCCATCTCGGCGATCAGCCTGGAGGCCCTGATGCAGGTGGCCGCCCGGGCCGGCGGGGGCCTGGTGGGCGACCGCGTCGACCCGCGCTGGCTGCTGGCGGGCGCGCAGGGGGTCATGGCCGTCGGCCTGCTGGCCCTGACCCACGCCACGACCTGGCCGCTGATGATGCTGTTCGCCGTCGGGGTGGGGATCGGCTTCGGCATGACCGTGCTGGCCGTCAGCATCCTGCTGCTCAACTACTACGGCCGGAAGAACAATCTCGAGCTCTTCTCGATGGTCTGCCTGGTCGGCGCCGTCTCGGCCCTGGGGCCGGTGATCGGCGGGATGATGCGCGACCAGCTGGGCGGCTTCGCCCCCACCTTCCAGCTCTTCGCCGCGGTGATCGGCCTGATCTTCATCGCGGCCCTGTTCATGCGCCCGCCGCGCAAGGCCGTCGAGGCCGAACCGATCGGCGAGCCCGTTCCCACCCTGCTGCAAGACGCCGCCTAGCCGAGGATGCCCGCCATGTATCACAGCCCTTCCAAGCACAAGGACTTCGGGGTGTTCCTGCCGGTGGCCAACGGCGGCTGGATCATCTCCAAGACCACCCCCGTCCTCGACGGCCTCTATGAAACCAACAAGGCCGCCGCCGTGAAGGCCGACGAGGTCGGCATGGACTTCGTCATGTCGATGGGCAAGTTCCGCGGCTTCGGCGGCGAGACCGACCACTGGGGCACGGCCCTGGAGTCGGTGACGATGATGGCCGGCATCGCCGAGGCCACCAAGAACGTCCGCATCTGGGCCACCATCCACCCGCTGCTGCAGAACCCGGCCGTGGCGGCCAAGATGATCGCCACGCTCGATCACATCAGCGGCGGCCGCGCCGGCCTCAACATCGTCGCCGGCGCCTATCGCGGCGAGTTCGCCCAGATGGGGGCGTGGGACGACGCCCTGACCCACGACGACCGCTACGTCCTGACCGAGGAATGGACCAAGATCGTCAAGCGGCTGTGGAGCGAGGACAGCGTCGATTTCGACGGCAAGTTCTTCACGATGAAGGACTGCCAGTCCAAGCCCAAGCCGCTTTCCAGGCCGCGCCCTGAACTGATCTGCGCGGGCATGAGCGACCGGGGCTTCCAGTTCTCGGTGCGCGAGGCCGACGTCTGCTTCATCGGCGGCCGCACGCCCGAAGAGCGCCGCGACGCCAGCCGCCGGGCCAAGATCGCCGCTGAAGGCATGGGCAAGACCATCAAGACCTACGCCATGTGCACGGTCGTCCACGCCGAGAGCGACGCGGGGGCAGAGGCCCTGGTGGAGCGCTACAAGGGCGGCGCCGACATGGGCGCGATCCTGGCCATGCTGGAAAGCTGGGGCGTGCCGGCCGAGAAGCTGTCGACCGTCGCCGCCCAGCAGGGCGCGTTCATGACCCACACCGTGGTCGGCTCGCCGGCCACCTGCGCCGAGCAGGTCGAGGGCTTCGTCACCGACTGCGAGCTGGACGGGCTGATGCTGATCTTCCCCGACTATGTGGAGGGCCTCTCCATGTTCGGCTCGGAGATCCTGCCGGGCCTGCGCTCGGTGTTCTCGTGAGCGACGTCGGCGCCTGGATCGCGCCCGGGCGCACGGCCTTGGTCGTGATCGACATCCAGGTCGACTTCGCCTCGCCCGACGGGGTGCTGGGCGGCTACGGCGTCGACATGGGCATGGTCGCGCCGGCCGTCGACGCGGCCGGCCGCCTGGTCGAGGCGGCGCGGGCGGCGGGCGCGCCGGTGGTGTTCGTGGGCCTGTTCACGAGCCCGCAGACCGACAGCCCCTCGTGGAACGAGCGCATGCGCCGGCGCGGCGGCGATCCCGACAGCGAGGCGGCCCTGTGCCGCGCCGGCCGTCCGGGCAGCGCCTTCCATGGTCCCCAGCCCGCCGATGGCGAACTGGTGGTGGCCAAGACCCGCTACAGCGCCTTCGTCGGCACGGACTTCGATGCGCGCCTGAAGGCCATGGGCGTCGACACCCTGGTCGTCTGCGGCCTGACCACCGAGTGCTGCGTGGCGGCCACCGCCGCCGACGCCTTCGACCTCGACTACCACGTCTTCGTCGCCGCCGACGCCTGCGCGGCCTACGAGCCCGACCTGCACGAGGTCGCGCTGAAGACGATGGGGCTCAACACCGCGATCCTCACCGACAGCGTCGAGGTCGCCAAAGCCTGGAAGGAGGCCGCGTGATGGCCGACGGGTTCGCCAACCTCGCGGGCGTCGCCGCCCCCTACGTCGTCACCGAGGCCGACCGCGCCGCCATCGCCGCGGCGATCAGCGAAAGCGAGATCGTGGAGCTGGCCCTGACGCTGGGCAACATCCCCGCGCCTTCGGGCAAGGAGCTGGAGGCGGCAACTTACGTCTACGACTGGATGGCGCGCGAGGGCTTCTCGCCGCGCAAGGTCGGGGCGACGCCCGAGCGTCCCAACGTCATCGGCACGCACGGCGGCAAAGGGGTGGGCAAGAACCTGCTGTTCACCGCCCACCTCGATACCGAGGCGCCGACCTGGAACCCGGACCTGGACGCCTACAAGTACAGCCCCTCGACCCTGGCCAATCCCGAGTGGGAAAAGTGCTGGCTGGAGGACGGCAAGCTCTACGGCTATCCGATAGCCAACGACCGCGGGCCGATGGCCTGCTTCCTGATCGCCGCCAAGGCGCTGAAGGCGGCCGGCTACGAACTGGCCGGCAAGATGTACCTGACCGCCTGCCCCGGCGAGATCGGCCCCGAGCCGATCGAGGAGCACCGCGGGGTCGCCTACATGGGCAAGGACATCGGCGCCCACTACCTGTTCCACCACGGCGGGGTGGCCCCCGACTACGCCATCGCCGCCGAGGGCTGCGACTTCGGCCTGACCTGGGTGGGCTGCGGCTATGCGGTGTTCAAGATCACGGTGTGGGGCGAGGGGGTGTTCACCCCGTTGCTGGCCCACCCGGCCAGCGCCGACCAGCATCCCAACCCGATCTACAAGCTTGGCAAGCTGACTGAGGCGATCCACGCCTGGAGCGGCCAGTGGGAGAAGGCCAGCCTCTACGAGAGCCCGGGCGGGGTCGCCCAGCCCAAGTCGCAGCTGGCGTCGGTGCGCGGCGGCATTCCCTACGCCTTCGGGGCGGGCACCGAGCGGGTGAACCTCTATCTGGAGGTGGGCCTCAACCCTCGCCAGCGCGTGGCCGACATCCAGCATTCGCTGGAGGCCATGGTGCGCGAGACCGGCATCGCGGGGATCGAGATCGAGCCGGTGGTCGTGCGCCACGGCTTCGAGGCCGACGCGGCCGAGGTGGCCCCGCTGGTCGGCGCCGTGGACGTCGCCACCCAGCTGTCGCTGGGCCATCCGGTGGCCCGCGCGGCCAGCGTCTATTCCAGCATGTGGCGCGACCACAACGTCTTCAACATGCACCGCATCCCGGCCATCACCACGGGTTTCGCCCGCTGGCGGCCGACGCCGAAGGACCTGGTCGACAGCGCCCTCGTCTACGCCCTGACCGCCCTGGCCGTCTGCGGCCGCGCCGAGACGGCGGACGCCGAGAACCGCGCTCCGCCGGTCTATGGCGACAACCCGTTCGGGGGCGAGTGATGGGCGCGGCCCAGGCCCTGGAGGTTCCCGACGTCGCCCTGTTCCGCAAGGCCATGGGCGGCTTCGCGGCGGGCGTGACGGTGGTGACCACGGCGCTGGACGGCCGGCTCAGCGGCACGACGGTCAGCGCGTTCTCGTCGCTGTCGATGGACCCGCCGCTGGTGCTGGCCTGCCTCAAGCGCGGCAGCCGCACCCTGGCCGCCGTCAGCGAGGCGGGCGTGTTCTGCGTCAACATCCTGGCCGCCGACCAGGGCGAGCTGGCCTACGCCTTCGCCAAGTCGGGCTGCGACGAGCGCTTCGCCCTGGCCGCCCTGGAGGCCGGCGCCACCGCCGCCCCGGTGCTGGCCGGCTGCGTGGCGGTGGTCGAGTGCGAGCTGCACGCCGCCCACGACGGCGGCGACCACGAGATCCTCGTCGGCCGGGTCGTTTCCGTCCGCATCGACGAAACCAAGCCGCCGCTCGTCTACGTGCGCGGCAAGTTCTTGAACACCTGAGAGAGTTCGCGATGGCTTACGACGTGCTTGAAGTGAAGCCGATGACCCGCCGGATCGGCGCCGAGGTGTTCGGCGTCGACCTGGGCCAGCCGCTGTCGAACCACCAGTTCGAGGAGCTGCACCAGGCCCTGACCCAGTACCAGGTGCTGTTCTTCCGCGACCAGGAGATGACCCACGACGCCCACAAGGCGCTGGGCCGCAAGTTCGGGCCGCTGGCCATCCATTCGGGCGTGCCGGGCCTGGCCGACCATCCCGAGGTCGTCGCCATCCACGCCGACGCCAATTCCAAGTTCGTGGCCGGCGAAAGCTGGCATTCGGACCTGACCTGCGATCCCGAGCCGCCCCTGGGCAGCATCCTGCACATGCCGATCGTGCCCGACGACGGCGGCGACACCGTCTTCGCCAGCATGTACGCGGCCTACGACACCCTGTCGGACCGGATGAAGGCCTATCTGGAGGGGMTGACCGCCGTCCACGACGCCAACCCGATCTACAAGGCGCTCTTCCCCGACATCGACCGGCAGTACAACCGCACCGCCCACCCGGTGGTGCGCACCCACCCGGTCAGCGGCAGGAAGAGCCTGTTCGTCAATCCGTCCTACACCACCCACATCGTCGGCCTGCCCAAGGCCGAAAGCGCGGCGATCCTTTCCTATCTCTACCACCACGCCGGCAATCCGGACTTCCAGGTGCGCTTCCGCTGGCGGAAGAACTCGGTGGCCTTCTGGGACAACCGCTGCACCTGGCACCAGGCGATCTGGGACTACTTCCCCGACGTGCGCTCGGGCTTCCGGGTGACGATCGCGGGCGATCGGCCGGTTTGAGCAACGCCGCCAGAACCTCACGTCATTCCCGCCCTTGTGGCGGGAACCCCTCTGGCGGCCGCACGGGCGGATGAGGCGGATCGCCGGCGATCCGCTTGCGCTTCACTTGCGCGCTTAACCAGGGTTTCCCGCCACAAGGGCGGGAATGACGGGATGTGAGTGCGTTGGGCCTGTCTTGTCCCGCGACCTTGACCTTTCCGGTCGTCTCGTCGTTGATGCCCGCCTGGGTTTCAGGGGCTTTCGATGACGAAAAAGGGTGGCGTGGGCTTCGTCCTGGGCGTGTGCGGGGGGATCATCTTCGGCGCGCTGATCGACAACATGGCCATCGGCCTGATCCTGGGCTTCGCGGTCGGCTTCGGCCTGATCAAGCTGGGCGGCAAGAAGGCCTCCGAATAGGGCCTACTTCCTGCGAAAGTCCGCCGTGCGCTTGCCCATGAAGGCGGCGATGGCTTCCTTGTGGTCGCCGCTGGCGATCAGGGCCGGCAGTTCCTCCTCCACATAGGCCTTGCCGTCGACGATCCGCTTGGTCGCCTCCACGGCCAGGGGGGCGCGGGACGATATGGCTTCGGCCAGCCGCATGGCCTCGCGCAGCAGCGTGCCGGGCGTGTGCACCGCCGTGACGATGCCGTCGAACAGGGCGCGGGCGGCGTCGAACTGGGCGCCGGTCAGCAGGTGGGCCTTGGCCCGCGCGGCGCCGATCAGCCGCGGCAGGCGCGTGGCCGAGGCCACCAGGCCGATGTTCACTCCCGAGGCGGCGAAGGTCGACCGGTCGCTGGCCAGGCGGATGTCGCAGGCCAAAGCCAGTTCCAGCCCGCCGCCGAAGCACCAGCCGTCGATGGCGGCGATGGTCGGTACCCGCAGGGCCTCGACCCAGTCCATCAGCCGGTTGAAGTCTTCCACCGCCGCCAGGGCGCCGTCGCCGCGCACGGCGGCCTCGCGCAAGTCGTCCCCCGCGCAGAACACCCCGCCGCGCCCGGTTAGCACCACGGCGCGGACGTCGTCGTCGGTGGCGATCTCGTCCAGGGCCTTCACCAGCTGGGCGCGCAGCGGCAAGCCCAGAGCGTTGGCCGGCGGGGCGTCCAGCTCCAGCAGGATGATGGACCCCGTGGGGCGCGAGACGTGCAGCATAGGAGCCAGTGCTGGGGGGATCGTCGGCGTCATGTCCGCAACCTCGCCCGGCGCGCGGCGAATGGGAAGCATGCAACCTCGAAGGCGACGGGTGGTTTCATGTGCAACCATGCTGCGACGCACAAGGATTCCGCTTGCCAGATCCGAAGCCTTGTCTCAGCCTCAGCCGTACCGGCCTGCCGAGCGTGGCCGGAGAACACGATAAGAACGACGGTCAGGCGGCGCATTTTCACCCCGCGCCGAACCGTACCGCGGAGCGCAGACAGCCATTTCGGCGTTCATGTTGCAGCGCCGAAGAGCCGGGCCCAAAGCCGGGGAGTGACATGACGACCGCGACCCTCGAGACGACCGCGTCTCCCGTGAAGGACCTGTACGAGATCGGCGAGATCCCGCCGCCGTTCCACGTGCCCAAGTCGATGTACGCCTGGACGATCCGCAAGGAGCGGCACGGCGCGCCCGCCAGCGCCATGCAGGTCGAGGTGGTGCCCACCTGGGAGATCGGCGAGGACGAGGTGCTGGTTCTCGTGATGGCCGCCGGCGTCAACTACAACGGCATCTGGGCCGCGCTGGGCGAGCCGATCAGCCCCCTCGACGGCCACAAGCATCCCTTCCACATCGCCGGCTCCGACGCCTCGGGCATCGTCTGGGCGGTGGGCACCAAGGTGAAGCGCTGGAAGCTGGGCGACGAGGTGGTCATCCACTGCAATCAGGACGACGGCGACGACGAGGAGTGCAACGGCGGCGACCCGATGTACTCGTCCAGCCAGCGTATCTGGGGCTACGAGACGCCAGATGGCAGCTTCGCCCAGTTCTGCCGCGTGCAGTCGCGCCAGCTGATGCCCCGGCCCCGGCACCTGACCTGGGAAGAGGCGGCCTGCTACACCCTCACCCTCGCCACCGCCTATCGCATGCTGTTCGGCCACAAGCCGCATGAGCTCAAGCCCGGCCAGAACGTGCTGGTCTGGGGCGCCTCGGGCGGCCTGGGCGTCTTCGCCGTGCAGCTGGCGGCGGTCGCCGGCGCCAACGCGATCGGCGTGGTCAGCGACGACGACAAGCGCGAGTTCGTGCTGTCGATGGGCGCCAAGGCGGTGCTGAACCGCAAGGAGTTCAACTGCTGGGGCCAGCTGCCCAAGGTCAACGGCCCCGAGTTCGCCGACTACATGAAGGAGAGCCGCAAGTTCGGCAAAGCCATCTGGCAGATCACCGGCAATCGCGACGTCGACCTGGTGTTCGAGCACCCCGGCGAGTCGACCTTCCCGGTCAGCGTGTTCGTGGTCAAGCGCGGCGGCATGGTCGCCATCTGCGCCGGCACCAGCGGCTTCAACCTGACCATGGACGCCCGCTTTCTGTGGATGCGCCAGAAGCGCGTGCAGGGCAGCCACTTCGCCAACCTGATGCAGGCCAGCGCCGCCAACCAGCTGGTCATCGACCGCCGCGTCGACCCCTGCCTGTCGGAAGTGTTCCCCTGGGACCAGATCCCGGCGGCCCACGAGAAGATGCTGGCCAATCAGCACCTGCCCGGGAACATGGGCGTGCTGGTCTGCGCCCAGCGCCCCGGCCTTCGCACCTTCGAGGAGGTGCAGGAGCTCAGCGCCGAGGGGTGACGGCATGGAAACGGGGGAACGCGGCGCCTCCATGCAAGACGCCGGCCCGGAACCGGGGTCCCATGTCCCCAGTTTCGAGACCGAAGGAGCCTGCCCATGACCGACATCACCTACACCATCGTCGAGCACGACGGCGGCTGGGCCTACAAGCTGGGCGCGGTCTTCTCGGAAACCTATCCCAACCATGACGCCGCCCTGGCCGCGGCCAAGCGCGCGGCGGGCGAGCAGAAGGTGGCGGGCGACACGGTCGGCATCACCTACGAGGACGATCGCGGCCAGTGGCGGCAAGAGCTGTCCGACGGCCATGACCGCCCGACGACGCACGTGAAGGGCTAGGCCTCGGGCTCAGTCCCGGGCCATCGGCGCCGAGCTCGCCTTGGGGCCGGCGGTGAAGCCGATGAACAGCCTGCGCGCCGGATCACGGAAGGTCGGCTCGAGCGCCGCCCAGTCCTTGGCCGGGCAGGCGGCCTTCAGCGCGCCCATCAGGTCTTCCGAGGTCGGGTAGGGCGCGTTGCGGAAGCGATACCGCTGCACGAACCCGCGCAGTTGCCGGTGCAGGTTGTCCTCGCCGCAGCGGGCGCGGACCGCCAGCAGGGCCAGCGCCGCCCGCTGATAGGCGACGTAGTTCTCGCCGCCCGACGAGGTGACGGCCACGATGGCGGGTTCCGGCTCGCGTCGCCGGTTGCTGTCGCGGAAATAGCTGCTCATCGCCAGCGAGAAGCCCCGGTTGCCGACGCTGGGCCCGCGCAGCCTGTTCATCGCCATCAGCGCCGAATACTCGGCCAGGCCCTCGGTCAGGAAGCGCGCGCCCCGGGCGTCGGCGGGTTCGACCTGGTGGCCCCACCACTGGTGAGCCAGTTCGTGCAGGGTGGTGGCCGTGACATAGTCGTAGGCGTCCGGCTTGCGCAGGTCGGCGACGAAACCGCCCTTTTCCGAATAGGGAATGGCGCCGGCCCAGGCCATGGCGGCGATCTGGTCGTCATAGGCCGGGTACTCGATGATCCGGACGTGGTCGCGCGGATACGGGCCGAAGGCGGCCTCGAAGACCGGCAGGCCCTCGCGCACGGCGGCGACCATGCGCTCGACGTTCATCTCGTGGCCGGGCGTGTAGTAGATCTCGACGTCGACCCGGCCGGCCTTGGCGCGCCGCACGTGATAGCGGGCCGACTGCAGCGAGAAGTCGGCCTGCATCGGGGTGTCGGAGACGAAGCGCACGACGCGGCGGCCGTTCTCCATGCGGTCGAACACGCGGCGGCCCGGCGCGACGGGGATCTGGTCGCCGGCGGTGGTGACGGTGATGTCGCTGGTCAGCCAGTCGGCCCCGCCGCGGGCGCGCTGGGGCGCGAGGGGGTCGCTCGCCCCGCGGGTCGGCCGCTCGCGCGGCAGGCCCTGGCGTTCGCGCGCCAGGCTGTCGGTCAGGTAGCCGCCGAGCGCCACGCCCACGCGCGGCATGAACGCCGCCGAGTGCAGGAAGCTGCCGTTGTCGACGATGCCGAGCGAGCCGCCGTCGGCGCCGAAGCCGTTGTCGCGGATCCGGGTCTCGAAGCTCAGCCGACGCTGTTCGCCCGGCGCCATCGGCCGATCGAGGGTCAGGGTCACGACCTTGTACTCGCTCTCTTCCTGCCGGGCGCCGTCCAGGCGGATCTCCCAGTCGGAAAGGCCGGCGGGGATGTCGAGGTGAAAGGTCTTCAGCGGTCGGCCGGTGCGGTTCTCCAGCAGGTAGTCGCCCCTGGCCGTCAGCGCGTGGCGGCGGGGATCCAGGTCGATGGCGACGCGCATCGAGGCGATGGCCGGGCCGGGCGCGTCGCGCAGGGGGACCATGGCCTTCTCGAAGGCGCCCATGCCGGCCTCGAGCTCGTCGTCGGTGGAGAAGCTGTTGCGGACGTTGGTGTTGACGAAGATGAAGGTCCCGACGGCGGCCATGGCCAGCACGAGGGCGCCGCCGACCAGGGCGGGGCGTCCGGCCAGCCGTTGGCGCGAGCGGATCCAGCGTCGCCGCCAGCCCATCGGCAGGCCGCGCGGCCAGGCCAGCCAGGCCAGGGTCAGAAGGGCCCCCGCGCCGAGCGTCCAATAGAGGCTGAACCACCAGAACACGCCGGTTCCGTCGCCCATCAGGTTCATCTCGCTGGGCGAGCCGCTGGGGGTGTCCATGAAGTCCCACAGCGGGTGCGAGAAGCCCTTGGTCTGGCCGACGGCGGTCAGGGCCAGCAGTCCGGCCATGATCCCCCAGCCGACATAGCGGTTGGGGCTGAGGGCGGCGACGGCGATCGAGGTGGCGGCCAGCACGAACAGCGGCGCCAGGAGCGGCCCGACCAGCAGGACGAAATAGACCTCCGGCCGGCCGTCGACATAGGTCTGCCAGGCCTGCACGCCGAAGGCCGTGGCGCACGCGGCGGCGGCCACGGCGGCCAGCACCACGGCCATCGAGGCCAGCTTGGCCGCCATCAGCGCGAGGTCGGTGACCGGCGAGGCGTCGATGATCTCGGCCACCCGCAGGTCGCGGTCGCGCCAGACGATGTCGGCGGCGTGGAAGACGGCGATGGCCAGGCCCGCCAGCACCACCCAGGGCAGCAGCTCCGGCGTCAGGATGCGCAGGGCCGGTAGGCTGGGGGCGCTGTCGACCGTGGTGTGCGCCCGCAGGCCGAAGGTCGAGACCACCACCATGATCACGACCATCACCCACAGCGACGGACTGCGCCGCAGCCGGGCCAGCTCCCAGCGCAGGCGCGCGGCGAACATCGGCCAGGCCCCGCCGGCGAAGCTGGGGGCGATGCGCCAGGCGTGGTTGCGGTGGACGGGCGCCGGCGCGGCCTTGGGTCCGGCGCGCACCTTGGCGGTGTCGTCGCGCCGCTCGAAAGCCAGCGAGACCGCCAGCAGGACCAGATCGGCGCCCAGCCAGGCCAGGCGGTTGAGGATCAGCCAGCTGTTCTTGGGCAGGGCGTACAGCGCCTGCTGCTCGACGGTCATGTCGCTGACGTCGGCGCGCAGGGCGAACACGCCCATCGGCTCGGCCAGTGAGACGATGAGCCTGCCGGTGCTGTCGAGCAGGTCGAGCAGCCCCAGCGAGGCGACGAACACCATCAGGAAGGCCATCGCCGCGGTGGTGGTGGCGGCGATCGAGCGGGTGATGGCCGCCAGGCAGAAGAAGGCGGCGCTGACCGACATCGCCAGGGGCGCGACCATGACCGCCGCGACCAGCGCGATCTGCGGCCAGTGATAGGGGCCCATCGCCGAGGCCTGCACCCAGGGCGCGGCCGATCCGGCCAGCAGGCCGCAGAAGCCGACCAGGGCGGCGGCGACCGTCGCCGCCTGCACGCCGAGGAAACGGCCCAGCACGTGCTGCCAGCGCTGGATCGGCGTGGCCTGCAGTATCGGCTGAAAGCCGCTGCGGCCGTCGCGAACGGCCGCGTCTCCGGCCAGGGCGGCCATGATCACCACATAGGGCAGGCTCAGGAAGACGACGGCGATGGCCAGGGTGGTGGGGGCGTTGCGGGGCACCTGGCTGGAGCCCAGGGCGTCCATCGCCATCAGCCCGACGCCGCCGAGAAACAGCAGGATCGTCGAGATCCAGTAGAGCGGCTGGCGCACCTGCCGGCCGATCTCGAACAGCGCCATGTGCGCGACCAGGCGGCCGCGCCCGACGATGGAACGCCACAAGACGGAAAAACTGAAAAGCCCCACGCGATCAACCTATGCGGCTGTTCCGTGCCGTACAAGGCTTTCCGATATTTCGATGCGATTAGTATCGAAATGGGGATTGGCAACCTCGCCGCCCCGTCGCACAGTCGCGCCCTGACATTTGGGCGGAGGGGCGTCATGGGGTGGAAGAGCAAGGTCGCGCTGGGCGCGGTCGGCGTTGTCGCGGTGCTGGCCGGCGTGGTCGTGGTGCGCACGGCGACCTTCAAGCCGCCGGCCCCGGCGGGCGACGTCGCCCTGGCCGCGGCCCGTCCGTTCGATGCGGCGAGGGCCGCCGCCCACCTGGGCGAGGCCGTCCGCTTCCAGACCATCAGCCACCAAAACGCCGCCGAAAACGATCTTTCCCAGTGGGACGCCCTGCACGCCTGGCTGCAGGCGACCTATCCGGCCGCCCACAAGGCCATGACCCGCGAGGTCGTCGGCGGCCACGCCCTGATCTACACCTGGAAGGGCTCTGATCCGTCGCTGCCGCCGCTGGTGCTGATGGCCCACCAGGACGTGGTGCCCGTCACCGCCGGCACCGAGAAGGACTGGAAGCACCCGCCGTTCGGCGGCGTGGTGGCCGACGGCGCGGTCTGGGGCCGCGGCTCGGTCGACGACAAGGGCTCGCTGGTCGGCCTGTTCGAGGCGGTCGAGGGTCTTGCGGCCGCGGGCTTTACCCCCAAGCGCACCGTGATCATCGCCAGCGGCCACGACGAGGAGGTCGGCGGGGCCGGCGCCCGGGCCATGGCCGCCACGCTGAAGGCGCGCGGCGTCAAGGCCTGGTTCGTGCTCGACGAGGGCATGGTGGTGGTGGCCGACAACCCGGTCACCCAGGGTCCGGCGGCGATCATCGGCGTCGCCGAGAAGGGCTACGGCACGCTCAAGGTCACTGCTCCGGCCCCCGGGGGTCACTCCTCGACCCCGCCGCCGCAGACCGGGGTGACCACCCTGGCCAGCGCCGTGCTGGCCATCGCCGACCATCCGCACCCGATGAAGTTCGAGGGCCCCGGCGCCGACATGCTGAAGTCGCTGGCCCCCAGCGCCTCGCCGGTGGTGAAGATGGCGGCGGCCAACACCTGGCTGTTCTCGCCGCTGCTGATCAAGCAGACGGCCCGCTCGCCGGCGGGCGCGGCCATGCTGCACACGACGACGGCCCCGACCATGCTGAAGGGCTCGCCCAAGGAGAACGTGCTGCCCCAGGACGCCACGGCCTGGATCAACTACCGCATCGCGCCCGGCGACAGCTCGGCCGCCGTGATGGCCCGCGCCAAGAGCGCCGTCGGCGACCTGCCGGTGACCCTGGCCTGGGAGCGCCAGCTCAACGAGCCCTCGCCCGTGTCGTCGACCGCCTCGGACGGCTGGAAGACCCTGGCCTCGCTGGCCGGGAACGAGACCGGCGCGCCGGTCGCGCCCGGCCTGGTCATCGCCGCCACCGACAGCCGCTTCATGTCGCCGATCGCCGACGACATCTACCGCTTCCAGCCGATCACCCTGTCGATGGACGGCACCAAGATGATCCACGGCACCAACGAGCACATGACCGTGGCCAACCTGGAAGAGATGGTGCGGTTCTACCAGCGGCTGGTGGAGACGGCGGGGCGGTAGCTCTCATTACGCCTGTCATCCCGGCTGGAGGCGCGCAGCGCCGGAGCGCCGGGATCTTCCACGTTTCCAGATACGGCGCCGTGGGAGATCCCGGCTCTTCGCTTTGCTACGGCCGGGATGACAATCGAGGGGAGCCAGGGCTAGAACCGCCTCATGCCCGCCGACGACGCACCCGCCGCGACCAAGACCGCCAAGGCCCCGCCCGCCAAGTTCGGCAAGGGCTTCCTGTTCGACGCCTGGTACTACGCGGCCCTGTCGCGCGAGGTGAAGACCGGCAAGCTCACGCGCTACGAGATCCTGGGCGAGCCGGTGCTGGTCAGCCGGGGCAAGGACGGCAAGGTGTTCGCGATCCGCGACGTCTGCCCGCACCGCGCCGCCCCCCTGTCGGGCGGCAAGCTGACTCAGGAGGCCGACGGCCGCTCCAGCGTCGAGTGCCCCTATCACGGCTGGCGGTTCGGCTCGGACGGCGTCTGCGCCTCGATCCCATCGCTGACCAGCGACCAGAGCCTCGAGGTCTCGCGCATCCGCGTGCGGCGCTATCCGGCGGCCGAGAGCCAGGGGATGGTGTTCGTCTGGATCAGCGGCGACCCGCGCTTCGACGGCGAGCCGGCCGAACCGCCGCCGTCCTTCCCCGGCGTGGTGGGCGGGCAGGCCAAGATCGTCGACTCGATGATCTTCGAGACCCACATGGACCATGCGGTGGTCGGCCTGATGGACCCCACCCACGCGCCCTATGTGCACGAGGCCTGGTGGGCGCGCTCGTCCAAGCGGCAGTCGGAGAAGACCAAGGTCTTCGCGCCCTCGCCGGAGGGCTTCGTGATGCGCCGCCACGGGCGCAGCAAGGCCAATCGCCTGTACGACATCCTGGGCGGCGCGCCGCAGATCGAGATCACCTTCCGCCTGCCCGGCTATCGCTGGGAGCACATCGTGGTGGGCAAGCGTCAGGTGCTGGCCCTGACCTGCCTGACGCCGCTGACCGAGACCAGCACGCGGATCAGTCAGCTGATCTGGTCGGACCATCCGGTGATGATGTTCCGCGCCCTGATCGCCCCCTTCGCCCGCGAGTTCCTGCGCCAGGACGGCCGCATGGTGAACCTGCAGAACGAGGGGCTGAAGTACGATCCGGCCCTGATCTGGATCGACGACGCCGACACCCAGGCCAAGTGGTACCAGCAGCTGAAGCGCGAATGGACCGCCAGCCGCGCCGAGGGCCGGCCGTTCGTCAATCCGGTCAAGGAAACCACGCTGAAGTGGCGCAGTTGACGGCAGTCCGGCGGCGCCTCGTCGCCGTCCTGACGACCCTGCCCGATGCGTCCGGCTGGCGCTGGTGCGCGCTGGCGGCCTTGGCCTGCGGGGCGGCGATGGCCGCGATCGGCTTTACGACCGGCCTCTATCGACTGACCGACATCGCGCCGGGCCTGCCGCTGCGGCTGCTGACCGTCTGGATCATCCCGGCCCTGGGCGAGGAGATCCCGTTCCGCGCCCTTCTGCTGCCCGGCCGCGACGAGACCCGCCGCCCCTGGCTGTGGGTCGCCGTCTCGACCGCGCTCTATGTCGCCTGGCATCCGCTGGAGACGCTGACCTTCCTGCCGCACGCGACGATGTTCCTGCGCTGGGACTTCCTG
The DNA here is from genome assembly GCF_056395525.1 of Caulobacter sp. 10L414. Taxonomy (NCBI): domain Bacteria; kingdom Pseudomonadati; phylum Pseudomonadota; class Alphaproteobacteria; order Caulobacterales; family Caulobacteraceae; genus Caulobacter; species Caulobacter sp. 10L414. Next base: position 46,667 of record NZ_JBFTJR010000015.1, on the reverse strand, counting down.
CTGTGCACGGCGATCCTGGGCGTCGCCTGCGCCCTGACGCGCCTGCGCACCGGCTCGCTGTGGCCGGCGGTGCTGCTGCACGGCGGCTTCGTCGTGGCGTGGCAGACCTGGCTGGGCGGGGTGAGCGCGCTGGGGTGAGGACGACAGTTCGTCCGCTTGTTTCCCGTCATTCCCGCCCTTGTGGCGGGAACCCCTGGTTCCGCTGGTACGTGAGACGCAAGCGGACTGCTCAGCAGTCCGCCCCATCCGTCCTTGCGGCTGACAGAGGGTTTCCCGCCACAAGGGCGGGAATGACGGGGAGAATAGGGGAGCGGCCAGGCGGTCCCTCCAAACACGAAAAAGCCCGCCTGGCCGGGGGACCAGGCGGGCTCGCTCAGGGCGCGCGGGGACGGGGGTTGGGGGGAGCGCGCCCCAAACCTCGATTAGGCGCGGTAGACGTAGGCGCTGGAGACGTAGCCGACGCCGACGCCGTTCTGGCCGACCAGGATCCACTTGCCGTCGCCGGTGCGGCCCAGGGCCTGGAAGGTCTCGCCGGCGACGACCGAGCCGACGCGCATGCCGCTGGTCGAGGCCGAGGCGCGCAGGTTCAGGTTCGAGCGGGCGACGTACTTGCCGGTGATCTTGGTCATCGGCGCGGAGTCGACGTTGTGCGAGATCTTGATGCCGTTGCTGGTCTTGTAAGAGCCGCCGACGTCGTTCGAAGCCTGCTTCTTCTGCATGCTGCAGCCGACGTAGGAACCGGCGCCCGCGCCGACGACGGCGCCGATGGCCGTGCCCGTGCCGCGGTCGTTCTTGGCCAGGTTCGAGCCGGCGACGGCGCCCAGCAGGCCGCCGATGACCGCGCCCGCTTCCTGCTTCTTGCCCGAGGCGTCGCAGCCGACGACGCCGCCCAGGCGCTGTTCGACGGCGTTGGCGGCCGGGGCCGAGGCCATGGTGAAGGCGGTGGCGGCGGCGGCGATGGTCAGGCCGATAGTCTTGATCTTGTTGGTCTTGTGCATGGCGATAATCCTTCGTCCCTTTGAATTGGTCCGGAGCCGTCGGCCCCGTGAGACGCAACATCGCAGGCCGAAGCTGAACCGGGCCGTCAGGTCGTTCGACAGAATTCGTTCATGTTGGAATTTTTTTGAAATGGGGTTCGCGACGATCGAAAAGTCGTGGTGCGCAAATACACAACTCTTGGGCGTATTGTTGAGGTAGGATGTGTCGATGGCGCGGCCCGCAACCCCGCGTCGGGGAGGGGACCGACCCATGAGGAAGATCGCGATTGCGACGGCCGCGACCGTCGCGCTGTGCGCCGGCCTGGCCGGCTGCGACAAGGCGCCGGAAGTCGCCGCGCCCAAGCCCGAGGCGCTGCTGGACGTGGCCGTCATCACTCCGGTGCCGCTGCCGACCACGGCGGACTATCCGGTGGCCGCCGCCACGATCAACGGCTGGATCGCCAACGCGGACACCGCCGCGATGCGCAATCACGCCTGGCAGATCTGGCGGGCCATGGCCCAGCCGTCGGGCCAGTCGTTCAACGGCCAGTCGCTGCCGATCTGGGAAACCTGGGCCGGCACCGACGACGTCTTCCCGCCCGCGCCGCCGGCCGGAACCGCGGCTGCCACGACCGCCACGACGGTGGCCCAGCGCGTGGCCGCGCCGCGCAAGCTGCGCGTCTTCCAGCAGCCCAACCAGTTCCACCACGGCCGCGGCGGCATCACGCCGACCAAGTTCGACACCACGGTCACCTCGTTCAACAAGTTCAGCCCCGAGGCGGCGACCTTCCTGGACGCCTCGCATCCGGGTCCGGGCGGGGTCTCCTATCGCTACTCCAGCACCAGCGACATGCAGAAGCTGAACACCTCCTGGCCGGCGGGCACGACGCCCCAGAACCGCGGCGTGCAGGAGTTCCCGGTGCGCGGCCTCGAGCTGAAGCCGGTGTTCGGCCTGGTCCACGCCAAGGGCCTGACCGTCCAGCCGCTGTGGCAGGGACCGGCGGCCTCGACCAACGCCCAGAACCCCGAACCCCAGACCTGGACCACCTGCGTGCTGGTGGCGCCGACGGGCCAGGGCCCGGTGCGCCCGGCCACCCCGCGCGAGAAGGCCAGCGTCCGCGACCCGGGCGCCTGCACCACCTTCCTGTGGGCGCCGATGAGCACCTTCTACTCGGTCAAGCTCAGCGCCGCCGAGGCCAAGGACTACAACACCGCCAACGGTCTGACCGGCGACGCCGCCGCCGTGGCCGGCGACTTCGCCGTGCTGCAGGCCATGCACGTCAACAGCAAGGAAATCCCGTTCTGGACCTGGCAGACCTTCTGGTGGCAGCCGGGCGCCGACACGCCAAACGGCTTCCCCGGCAGCAAGCAGGGCCAGCCCGCCAGCCTGACCGGTCCGTGGACCAACTACGCCACCTGCACGGCCTACGACCAGACGACCACGCAGGGCGGCTCGACCATGACCGTCTGCTTCAACCCCTATCTGGAGACCAGCACCGGCATCCCGGCCGGCATCACCTCCAACTGCATGAGCTGCCACGGGGTGGCGGTGATCACCGCCGGCAACGCGCCCTATCCGGCCGACTACAAGAAGCCGATCGCGTTCTTCAGCGACCCGCTCTACTTCACGACCAGCAACACCCACGCCGACTTCTCGTGGGCGCTGGCGGGCAATTCCGACCCGAACTGACGACCCTGCGCCCGTCCCTTCCGGGGGCGGGCGCACGCCTTCCCGATCCCGGCTCTCGCGCAACCGCATGCTGCGTCGCGGCATTGCTCGCAGGTGCGAAAGGGATCACAGTGCCGGAAAACATAAGTCCGGCGCAGGGGAGTTTGAGAGCATGACCGACGCGGTCGCCCAAGAGTCCAAGTCCCTGATTCTGCCGGGCCTGACGGGCCTGCTGCGCGAGGCGGCGACCTCGGCCCAGACCTTCGTCGCCGAGGCCCGGCCCGCGGTGAGGGCCGCCGTCGCCGGCGCCGACGGCAAGATCGACCGCAAGCTGGCCGACGCCCAGCAGCACGCCGTGCACGGCTTTGGCTGGTACGCCGCCTATGCCGAACTGATGAACCAGGTCGCCGGCTGGGCCGAGCGGCTGGAGGGCGAGGGGCGGTTCAGCGAGGTCGAGGCCCTGCTGGCCCAGCTGCTGTTCTCCGAATACGCCGCCCAGCTGATCGGCGGCGTGCCGATGAACCAGGGCGAGATCGTTCGTCCCGCCCACCTGGTCATCGATCGCGCGGTGATGAACCGCCTGTTCTCCAACGGCACCATGAAGCTGATGGTCGAGGGCGGGACGCAAGCGGTGAAGACCCGCCTCGCCCAGCGCCTGGCCGAGGCCAAGGGCCGCCCGACGCTGGAGCACACCGGCCTCGACGAGACCTTCGAGATGATCCGCGACCAGTTCCACGCCTTCGCCGAGGAAAAGGTCACGCCCTTCGCCCACGACTGGCACCTGAAGGACCAACTGATCCCGATCGAGCTCGTCCAGGAACTGGGCGAACTGGGCGTCTTCGGCCTGACCATCCCCGAGGAATACGGCGGCAGCGGCATGGGCAAGACGGCCATGTGCGTGGTCTCCGAAGAGCTGTCGCGGGCCTGGATCGGGGTGGGCTCGCTGGCCACCCGCTCGGAGATCGCCGGCGAGCTGATCCTGACCGGCGGGACCGAAGAGCAGAAGCAATACTGGTTGCCGAAGATCGCCAGCGCCGAGATCCTGCCGACGGCGGTCTTCACCGAGCCCAACACCGGCTCGGACCTCGGCTCCTTGCGCACCCGCGCCGTGCTGGAGGGCGAGGCCTATGTGGTGACCGGCAACAAGACCTGGATCACCCACGCCGCCCGCGCCGACGTGATGACGCTGCTGGTCCGCACCGATCCGGCGACCAGCGACTATCGCGGCCTCTCCATGCTGCTGGCCCCCAAGCCGCGCGGCGCCCCGGGCGACGACTTTCCGGCCCAGGGCATGAGCGGCGGCGAGATCGGGGTCATCGGCTATCGCGGCATGAAGGAGTACGAGCTGGCCTTCGACGGCTTTTCCGTGCCGGCCGAGAACCTGCTGGGCGGCGTTCCGGGCCAGGGCTTCAAGCAGCTGATGGCCACCTTCGAGAGCGCCCGCATCCAGACGGCGGCCCGCGCGGTGGGCGTGGCCCAGGCGGCGCTGGAGGTCGGGCTGTCCTACGCGCTGGACCGCAAGCAGTTCGGCGATGCGATCTTCGCCTTCCCCCGAGTGCACAACAAGCTGGCCATGATGGCCGCCGAGATCATGGGCGTGCGCCAGCTGACCTATTTCGCCGCCCGCCAGAAGGACGAGGGCAAGCGCTGCGACCTGGAGGCCGGCATGGCCAAGCTGGTCGCCGCCCGCGTGGCCTGGGCCGCCGCCGACAACGCCCTGCAGATCCACGGCGGCAACGGCTTTGCGATGGAGTACGCCGCCAGCCGGCTACTGGCCGACGCCCGCATCCTCAACATCTTCGAGGGGGCCGGCGAGATCCAGGCCCAGGTCATCGCCCGCCGCCTGCTGGAGGACGGCAACTAGTCCAGCGTCGTCCGATAGCGGGCCATGGCCGCGCCGGCGATCACCACCACGAACAGCGCCAGCGCCCCCAGGCTGGGCCACAGGGCGACGACGTCGAGGCCCTTGAGCAGGGCGCCGCGCACCACCCGCAGGAAGTGGGTCACGGGGATCACGCTGCCCAGGGCCTGGGCCCAGTCCGGCATGCCCCGGAACGGGAACATGAAGCCCGACAGCAGGATCGACGGCATCATGTAGAAGAACGACATCTGCATGGCCTGCAGCTGGGTGCGGGCCACGGTCGAGATCAGGAAGCCCAGCGCCAGCGAGCCGACGATGAACAGCAGGACGCCCAGGCCAAGGGCGATCCAGCCGCCGGCCATCGGCACCGCGAACAGCACCCTGGCCAGGATCAGGATCACCGCCGTCTGGATCAGGCCCACCACCACATAGGGCGCCAGCTTGCCGATCATCACCTCGATGGGACGGGCGGGGGTGGCCAGCAGGCTCTCCATCGTGCCGCGCTCGTACTCGCGGGTGACGCCCAGGGCGGTCATCATCACCAGGGTCATCGACAGGATCACGCCCAGCAGGCCGGGCACGATGTTGTAGGCGGTGACGGCTTCGGGATTGTAGCGGCGGTGGATGACCACCTCGAACGGATCGGCGCCGGGCTTGCCGGCCGCGCCCACGAGGTCGCGCGACAGGGCCGTGCGCGGCAGGCTGGCCAGGGCGGCGATCGCCCCGCCGGTGGCGGCCGGATCGGAGGCGTCGGCCTCGACCAGGATCTGGGCGCCGTCGCCGCGCATCACGCGCCGGGTGAAATCGGCGGGAATGGTCAGGGCGAACTGCACCTCGCCGCGCGCCACGGCCGCGTCCAGTTCGGCGGGCGAGGACGCGGTGCGGACGATCTCGAAATAGCCGCTGTTGACCAGGGCCGACAGGGTCGAGCGGGCCATCGGCCCCTGGTCCTGCACCAGCACCGCGGTGGGCAGGTCGCGCGGGTCGCTGTTGATGGCGTAGCCGAACAGCAGAAGCTGGACGATCGGCATGACCAGGATCATGGCGTAGGTCAGCCGGTCGCGGGTGAGCTGGATGAACTCCTTGATCAGCACCGCCAGGATGCGCGCGCCCGAAAGGCCCGACCTGCGCTCGACGGCTCCGTTCATTGGAAGTTGTCCGACGACTGGCCCATCAGCCGGATGAACACGTCCTCCAGCGTCGGCTGGACCTCTGTCCAGGTCACCGGCGGCTTGCGGTAGGGGGCGATGGCGGCCTCCAGCGCGGCGCGGTCGGTTCCGCTGACGTGCAGGGCCGCGCCGAACGGGGCGGCCATGGCCACGCCCGGCGCCTTGGCCAGGTCCCGCGCCAGCCGGTCGGCGCCCGGTCCCTCGCCGCGGAAGGTGACCAGGCCCGAGCGGGCGATCACCTCCTCGGCCGTGCCCCGCGCCATCAGCCGGCCGTAGGCGATGTAGGCGATGTCATGGCAGCGCTCGGCCTCGTCCATGTAGTGGGTCGAGACCATGACGGTCAGGCCCTCGGCCGACAGGGCGTGGATCTCGTCCCAGAACTCGCGGCGGGCCTTGGGATCGACCCCGGCCGTCGGCTCGTCGAGCAGCAGCAGCCGGGGCTCGTGCATGATGCTGGCGGCCAGGGCCAGGCGCTGCTTCCAGCCGCCCGACAGGCTGCCGGCCAGCTGCTTCCTGCGGGCGGTCAGGCCCAGGCGCTCCAGGCTGTCGGCCACCCGTTCGCGGCGGCGGGGCAGCTCGTGCACGCGGGCGACGAAGTCGAGGTTCTCCTCGATCGACAGGTCCTCGTAGAGCGAGAACTTCTGAGTCATGTAGCCGGTCTGGCGCTTGACCGCCTCGGCCTGCCTGCGGAAGTCCAGGCCCAGCACCTGGCCCTCGCCGCTGTCGGGCGTCAGCAGGCCGCACAGCATGCGCAGGGTGGTGGTCTTGCCCGAGCCGTTGGGGCCCAGGAAGCCGGAGATGCGGCCCTTCTCGACCTGGATCGACACGTCCTGCACCACGTGGCGCGGGCCGAAGCTCTTGTTCAGCCCCGAGACGTCGACCGCCAGGTCGCTCACTTGCCCGCCTCCAGCGGCGCGACGTCGACCGGCAGGCCCGGCGCCAGGGCCGGCCCGGGCGCGGGCCGGGCCTCGACCAAGAACACCAGGCGCTGGCGGGTCTCGCGGCTGTAGATCACCGGCGGGGTGAACTCGGCGCGGGGGCTGACATAGTTGATCCGGGCCGAGCGTTCGGCGCCGCAGCCGTCGCACGAGAACCTTATGTCGGCGCCCACGCGATAGCGGGCGATCTCGGCCTCGGGCACGAAGAAGCGCAGGCGCACGCGCTCGTCGGCCAGCAGCGCCACGACCGGCTGGTTGGCGGCCGCCCACTCGCCGGGCTGGTAGAAGACGTCCTGCACCAGGGCCGCGGCCGGGGCCTTGGGACTGATCTGGTCGAGGCGATCCTGGGCGGCGGCCAGGGCCTGGCGCGCGGCGTCGACGGCCGCGCGGGCGGCGGCCACCGTATCGGGGCGCTGGCCCAGGGTTCCGACGGCCTTGCGGCGGGCCACGGCGACGGCGTTGGCGCGGGCCGTGTCGCGGGCGGCGCGGGCCTGGTCCAGGCGGGTCGGGGCGTAGATGCCCTTGGCGACCAGCGGCGCGATGCGGTCGTAGTCGGCCTGGGCCTGGCGAACCGCCGCCTCGGCGGCCGCGCGCTCGGCGTCGAACACCGCCAGTTCCTGCGGGCGCTGGCCCTTCTCGGCGTCTTGCAGCTGGGCCTGGGCCGTCTGCACCTGGGCGGCGGCCTGGTCGCGGGCGGCGGTCAGCTGGGCCGCGTCGAGGGCGAACAGCGGCTGGCCGGCCTTGACCCGATCGCCGCGCTGCACGGCGACGGCGCTGACCGGCCCGGCCGACGAGGCGGCGACGTACAGCGTCTCGCCCTCGACATAGCCCGACAGCCGGCGAGGGCGATGGGCGTCCGGACCCAGCAGCCGCCAGCCCACGAAGCCGACGACGGCGATCCCGATCCCGATGGCGACGGCGGCGATGCGGGCGGCGGGCTTCATGCCGTGGCCTCCGTGCGCGGGGTCAGGCCCAGCAGCACCGTGTCGGCGTGCTGGTGCACCAGGGCCTCCAGGTTCATGGCCGGCGCGCCGACGGGAGTGAAGGTCTCCTTCCAGATCACGCCCATCAGGATCGGGCCGACGATGCTGAAGGCGTAGAGCCGCGGGTCGCCTGGCGCCACCTCGCCGCGCGCCTGGGCCCGGGCGATGGCGCCGCTCATCAGCGACAGGGCGCGGCTGACCACCTCGTCGTGCCAGACGCGGGCCAGTTCCGGAAAGTTGCGGGACTCGCCGATCACCAGCTTGGCCACCGCGCCCAGGCGCGAGGTTCCGATCAGCTGCACGACCTGGGCGAAGACCATGCGCAGCAGGTCGGGGAAGGGCAGGGTCGCCTGGGCCAGCACCGCCTCGACCCGGTCGAGATTGGGCGCGACCGCCTCGCGCACCACGGCGCGGAAGATGTCGTCCTTGGTCTCGAAATAGAGATAGAGCGCGCCCTTGGAGATGCCGGCCTTGGCGGCGATCTCGTCCAGCCTGGCTCCGGCGAAGCCGCGTTCGGCGAAGACCTCCAGCGCGGCCTGGACGATCTCGCCTGGGCGGGCTTCGCTGCGCCGTCGCCATTTGGGCGGGCCTGGCTGCATGGTCTGCGTCTTCCATATATAACTGACCAGATAGTTATATGCGGCGCTGTGGATAACTCAAGAGGCAGGTGAGCCGGCAAAGCAAAGGCCGCCCTCCTTTCGGAAGGCGGCCTGCAAGGCTTCTGAAAGAAAAAGGGGCCTGCCGCCCGGGCCGGATCGACATTAGCCAACCTGGCCCTTTCCCACCGAGCTCCCCCTCCTTCGCGGGGGGAAACCTGTCGGGGGAGCGTCGAGAGGCTCTAGCGCGGCGCCCAGCCGCTGGCGATCAGGCCGACCTGCCGGTCCATGACGGCCGACATCTCGGCCGCGTTGGCGCCGCGGGCGGCGGCCAGGCGATAGTTGGAGGCGTAGCAGGCCTTGAGCACTTCCACGGTCAGCGGGAAGTCGAGGTCGGGCCGCACGTCGCCGCGCGCCACGCCCTCCTGCAGCACCTGCTCGAGCATGTCCGACAGTCGCTCGTTACGGCCGTAAGGCGTCACGCCCGGGTCGTTGCTGGGGCTGTAGGAGGCGGCGATGTGGGCCAGGAACAGCCGCACCCGCCGAGTCTCGAACTCGTAGTGGATGGCGAAGATCGAGCACAGCCGGTCGGCCGTGGAGCCGCGCAGGAACGGCAGCACCCGGTCGAATTCGGCATAGAGATCGCCCAGGCGGCGCTCCATCACGTGGCTGAGAACCTCGGCCTTGGACGCAAAGGTCGTGAAGACGCTGCCCACCGACACGCTCGCCCGTTCGGCGATGGCGCGGATCGTGGTCTCTTCGTAACCGGTCTCGTTGAACAGGTCTCGCGCGGCTTCGAGCACGCGCTCGCGCGTCGCCTGTTTCTGTTCGTCGCGTACGCCCACGCAGTTCCCCCTCCGGACACGCAGCGCTGATTTCAACACATCAAGACGTGCGCCCGACCCCAACGGGCGCTCGTCTCGTTCTTCTTGTCGTTGACCTGGACGACCGGGGGACGCTTCCGCCCCCCGGCGGAACCGTCCTTAGGCGCGGACGCCGGCGAGGATCAGCTTCAGCTGTTCACGCAGGTGAGCCACCAGGTTTTCGACCGTCCAGCCGTCGTAGACGGCGCGGCGGTAGTTGGCGACATACACGTCCCAAGCGATCTCGGCCACGAGTTTCGCGTCCACGTCGGCCTTCAGTTCGCCGGCCTGCACGCCGCGCTCCAGGGCGTCGGTGATCAGGGCGAACAGGTGCTTGATATCCGTGCGGGCGCGCTTTTCGGCGGCGTCCGAACGGGTCCAGCTGACGGCGATGCTGGCCTGCAGCAGCGGCAGTTGCTCCAGGTGGAAGCTGTAGGCCACGCCGAACAGGCCGATCAGGGCGTCGGCGACGGTTTCGCCTTCGCGGGCGGCCTGCTTCATCTGGGCGTAGATGACTTCGTAGTCGGCGGTCAGGATCTCGTCGAACAGTTCCGACTTGTCCGAGAAGCTGGCGAACACCGCGCCGGTCGACATGCCGGCGGCCTGGGCGATGTCACGGATCGTGGCGCCTTCGTAGCCGCGCTCGCTGAACAGGCGGCGGGCGGCCGACAGAACGCGTTCGCGGGTGCGCTGCTTGGCCAGCGCGCGGCGGGTCAGCTTCACCGGGGTTTCAGAACCGGACTCGATGTTGACGGAAACAAAGCTCATGCGGCGGCCTCCAGGCGGGCGAGCGCGGCTTCGGCGCGCTTTTCAAATTCGATGCAGTACTCGTCGACGACGTTTTGCAGGACGTCGGCGTAGCGGCGGGCGAGATCGCGCCCGTCCTGGGCGGCGTCTCGAAGGTCGGTAATCAGTTGGCGGACTTCCGCGAGGGCTTCTTCCCTCTCGGTCCCGTCGGAACGGGCCGCGGCGAGCCGGGCGCTCTGCGACATGACTTCTCTCTCCAGGCCGGCCGCGGGGAACAAACTGCGCTGAACGATCCGCGGCTTGGCGTTGATCATGTTCAACGAACGCGCACTGTGAATTCAGGTGGGGCCGTCTACCCTTGTGTGCAAGGGAGTTCAACCCACAAAACGTACCAAAATCGATCAACCTTGGCTGAAAATCGTTCTATGGTAGCGCTGCTCATCCGTCGATGCGACAAATGCGCTCAACGAACACACTCGGCGAACATGTTTTGCGATTTTGAGGCGAGCGGGGCGGCGCTGGCGTTCGCTAAACGAGAGGCGCAGAGCCCGCCCGTTTCGGATCTCGATCCGAAACGGATGAGCGGGCTCGCCAATTTCATCTTAGAGGGTGACGGCCGCCGAAAAGCGCTCACGCTTTCGGCTGTCACCCTCTAGGTTGAGCGCCATGGCCAACCTGTTCCAAATCGCCATCCCCGTCGCCCTGTTCGCCGTGCTGGCGACGCTGTGCGTGGGGATCTACGCCCTCTTTCGCGGCGGCGACTTCGGCCGCTCCTATTCCAACCGGCTGATGCGCCTGCGCGTGGTGCTGCAGCTCGTCGCCGTGCTGGTTCTTGTGGCGGCCTTCTGGTGGAGCCACCGGTAAAGCTCTAGCCGGCTGATTTTGCAGCTTTGTTTCAGGAGGTAACGGCGTGGTCGTGCTCAACCGCATCTATACGCGCACGGGCGACAAGGGCTCGACGCGCCTGTCGACCGGCGAGCCGGTCAGCAAGGCCTCCCTGCGGGTCGAGGCCTATGGCGGCGTCGACGAGACCAACGCCTTTATCGGCGTGGCCCGCCAGCACGCCGGCGGTGATCCCGACCTCGACGCCATGCTCGAGCGGATCCAGAACGACCTCTTCGACCTGGGCGCGGATCTGGCCACCCCCGAGCAGAACGAGAAGCCCGAGTGGGAGCCGCTGCGCGTGGTCGAGGCCCAGGTCGCGCGCCTGGAGGCCGAGATCGACCTGATCAACGAACGCCTCTCGCCGCTGACCTCGTTCGTGCTGCCGGCGGGATCGCCGCTATCGGCCGCCCTGCACGTGGCCCGCACCGTCTGCCGCCGGGCCGAGCGGACCTGCGTGGCCCTGGCCGCGACGGAAGGCGAGATCGTCGGGACGCCGGCGCTCAAATATCTCAATCGCCTGTCGGACCTCTTGTTCGTGGCCGCACGGCGCGCCAACTCCGACGGCGCGAGCGACGTGCTGTGGAAGCCTGGCGCGACGCGATAGGATCTCTTCGATGCGCATCGGTCTTCTGGAGACGGGCGAGCCGCCCGAAAGCCTGATCTCGGACTACGGCCGCTACGGCGGCATGTTCCAGCGCCTGCTGGGGCCGGGCCACGACTACGCGACCTTCGACGTCCAGGCCGGCGTGCTGCCCAAGGCGATCGACGCCTGCGACGCCTATGTCGTCACCGGCAGTTCGGCGGGGGTCTATGACGACCTGCCGTGGATCGACCCGCTGAAGGGGTTCCTGGCCAGCGCCCGCGACCAGGTTCCGCTGGTCGGGGTGTGTTTCGGCCACCAGGTGATGGCCGAGGCGTTCGGCGGCAGCGCGGTGAAGTCCGACAAGGGCTGGGGCATCGGCCTGCAGAGCTATTCGGTCTCGCGGGCGGCGCCCTGGATGGACGACGCGGCCCATGTCAGCGCGCCAGGCTCGCACCAGGACCAGGTCGTGGCCCTGGCGCCGGGCGGCCAGGTGCTGGCCGGCAGCGACTTCACGCCGTTCGGCGTGCTGGCCTATGGCGACAAGGCCATCTCGATGCAGTTCCATCCGGAGTTCGATCCGGCCTACGCCACGGCGCTGATCGAAAGCCGGCGGGGCACGCGCTTTTCCGAAGAGCAGGCCGACGCGGCCGTGGCCTCGCTGGCCGCGCCCAACGACAGCAACCGCATCGCCGGCTGGATCGGCGCGTTTCTGGAAAAAGCAACCAAGGCCTGACTTGGCCGTTGCGGCTGGGCAAGCGGGAGAACAACGCCATGCGTCTCGCCACCGTGATGTTCGCCGCCGGCCTGACCCTCGCGGGCGGCGCCGTGATCGCCATGACCCAGGGCGCGGCCGGTCCCGCGCCCGCCGCGCCGCCGGCCGAGGGCCTGAAGACCGTCGCCAGCTTCCAGTCGATCAAGGATCCGGCCGCCCGTTCGGTCGCCCTGTTCACCGAGGCGGGCAAGGTGATCCAGAGCCCGCGCTGCCTGAACTGCCACCCGGCGACCCGGGCGCCGACCCAGGGCGACGACCTGCATCCGCACAATCCGCCGATGGTCGCCGGCCAGAGCGGCCATGGGCCTGTCGGCATGCCCTGCCTGTCGTGTCACGGCCCGGCCAATGTCAGGACCTTCGGCCAGCAGGTCAAAAGCATCCCCGGCGATCCGCACTGGGCGCTGGCCCCGGCCGAGATGGCCTGGCAGGGTAAGCCGCTGGGAGCGATCTGCGCCCAGCTGAAGGATCCGGCCCGCAACGGCGGCAAGACCCTGGCCCAGATCCACGAGCACATGGCCCGCGACCACCTGGTCGGCTGGGGCTGGAACCCCGGCGAGGGCCGCAAGGCCGCCCACGGCACGCAGGCTCAGTTCGGCGAGATCATCAAGGCCTGGATCGACACCGGGGCCAAGTGTCCTAAGGCTTGACCGGCGGAGCCTCGGCAGCCCTCTCCACCATCAGGAGAGGGCGGACGAAGAAGGTCGGGCGCGGCAGGGGATCGCGATAGCCCCTGCAGCAGGGCGGCGGGGGCGGGGTGTGCAGCGCCAGCACGGTCCAGCCGCCGGGCGGGCGCGCCGCGGCGGCGTGGAAGACGATGGTCGGCAGGGCGTAAGGGGGGCGCGTCGTGCCGCAGTGCCACACGGGGACGGTCTCGCCGCGAACGGTCACTGGGCCCGTAGAGGACACCATGGGCGGCGTGAACTTGCTGTTGCCCGGCAGGGCGCCGGCGCCCATCGTCAGCTTGAAGGCCTTGGGCAGCCCTCGGCAGAAGGCCTGGTCGAGCACCGGCGCGGTCGGCGCCTCCTTGGCGAAGACCAGGCGCTCGACGACGCCCGTCTCGTCCGAGTACTCGCAATGGGCCGCCTGGTCCCCCGGCTGGCCCGGCAGTGCGCCGAGGCCGGCGCCGCTGAGCATCGTGCCGGCGCCGGCGGCCGGACATGAAAAGCCGCTGGCCTTGTGGATCAGCTTGCCGTCTGCGGCGGCGAAGACCGCCTGCGCCTCGGGCGTCGCCCGGGCGAGGACGGCGGCGACATCGACGCTCGGCGTCGGTTGTGCGAGGGCCGGGAAGGCGACGGCGGTCAGCAGGGCAGGCAGGGCGGCACGCGCGAACATGGCCGCATAGGTCCATAAGCTCAACCATAAGGCAAGATCGCCTTCCACCTTCGCCCTCTGGACAATCCGCAATCGGCCTGACCAATATCCCGGCAAATGACAACGTTGGCATTACCAGCGTTGCGGAACAGGGAGAGGTGGATGCGACGGGTGTTCGAGCGCGTTCTGGCGGCCGCGGCCGTGCTGGTCATGGCCGCCTCGGCGGCGCAGGCGGGACCGACCCTGACACGGGCCGACCGGCGCGACGGCCAGGACCTGTCGGGAACCTGGAACTACTCGGTGGACCCCTATCGCGACGGGATCGCCGGCTTCCACCGCGGCCCGCCCGGCGTCGGCCACCGCCGCTACGACGACAGCGACGTCGAGCAGGTCACCCGCGCCGATCCCAAGGCGCTCTACGAATACGACATGCAGCGCTCGCCGACCGCGACCCTGCCGGCCTCGTGGCTGACCCACGCGCCGGAGATGCGTCACTACCAGGGCCTCGTGTGGTACCAGCGGCGGTTCGAGACGCCGGCGCTGAAGCCCGGCCAGCGGGCCTTCCTGCGCTTCGAGGCCGCCAACTACACCGCCAAGGTCTATCTGAACGGCCAGGCCGCGGGCGAGCACGAGGGCGGCTTCACGCCGTTCTCGCTGGAGGTGACCAGGCTGCTGCGCGCCGGTCAGAACCAGGTGACCGTCGGCGTCGACTCCACCCCCGCCGTCGACGGCGCGCCGCCACCGGTCACCGACTGGGAGAACTATGGCGGGATCACCCGGCCCGTGCGGCTGGTGATCACGCCCGAGACCTTTGTCGACGAGGCCTGGGTGCGCCTGACCCGCGACGGCAAGGCGATCGCCGCCGACGTGCGGCTCGACGGTCCGGCGGCGGCCGGCGCGGCGGTCAGCGTCAAGGTCGCCGGGCTGAATCTGACCCTCTCCGGCCAGGCCGGTTCCGACGGCGTGGCCCGGCTTTCGGCTCTCGCGCCCAAGGGCCTCAAGCGCTGGGCGCCCGGCGCGCCGGCGCTCTACGACGTGCGTGTCGAGGCCGGCGGCGACGTGCTGACCGACCGCGTCGGCTTCCGCACGGTCGAGGTGCGCGGCGGCGAGATCCTGGTCAACGGCAAGCCGGTGTTCCTGCGCGGAATCTGCCTGCACGAGGAGGAGCTGGGCGAGAACCCGGCCCGCACGATCACCGACGCCTCCGCCCACGCCCTGCTGGCCGAGGCGCGCGATGGTTTGCACGCCAACTTCGTGCGCCTGGCCCACTATCCGCACGCCGAGGTGACCACGCGCCTGGCCGACGAGATGGGCCTGCTGGTCTGGAGCGAGGTCCCGATCTACTGGCTGGTCGACTTCGGCAACGCCCGCACTCTGAAGCTGGCGCGCGACATGCTGGCCGACTCCATCCGCCGGGATCGCAACCGCGCCTCGATCGTGCTGTGGAGCGTGGCCAACGAGACCCCGATCAGCGACGCCCGCAACGCCTTCCTGGGAACCCTGGCCGACGACGTCCGCGCGCTGGACGACACCCGCCTGGTCACCGCCGCCCTGCTGGCCGACCGCAAGGTCGAAGGCGGCAAGCAGGTGATGGGCATCGACGATCCGCTGGCCGCCAAGCTCGACGTGCTGGCGGTCAACACCTATGCCGGCTGGTATTCCGACGACAGCCTGGACGCGGTGGCCAAGATCGCCTGGCGGCAGACCGACAAGCCGATGGTGTTCTCCGAGTTCGGCGCCGACGCCCTGGCCGGGTTCAGCGACCCGGCCCTGATGCGCAAGTTCTCCGAGGACTTCCAGGCCCGCTACTATGTCCAGACCCTGGCCATGGCGGCCAACGCGCCGTCCCTGCGGGGCATGTCGCCCTGGATCCTCAAGGACTTCCGCTCGCCCCGCCGCCAGCACCCGGTCTACCAGCAGGGCTGGAACCGCAAGGGCCTGATCTCGCCCACCGGCCGGCGCAAGGCCGCCTTCAGGGTGCTGGCCGACTATTACGAGAAGCTGGCGGGAGAGGGACGGTAGTTCGTTCCCTCATCTCTTCCCGCCCGTCATTCCCGCCACAAGGGCGGGAATGACGGGAATGAGAAGGACGCGCCCCTAAAGGCGCCGCCCGATACGCTCCCTAGAGCCTCGCCGCCAGGGCCGTCATCTGGTCGGCGGCGACGCCCCAGCCTTCGTGGAAGCCCATCTGCTCGTGCATGGCCTTGTCCTCGGCCGACCAGTGGCGGGCGATGGCGGTGTAGCGGGTCTTGCCGTCGCCCAGGTCCTCGAAGCGGACGACACCGACCATGAACGGCTTGTCGGACGGAACCCAGGCGCTGGTGAAGGCGTCGGTGAAGACGATCAGCTGGTTCTCGACGACCTCCAGATAGACGCCGCGGTTGGGCATCTCCTCGCCGTTCGGGCCGCTCATGACGATCAGGCTGGAGCCGCCGGTGCGCACGTCCATCTCGGCGTGGCTGACGCGCCAGGGCGGGGGGCAGAACCATTCGGGCAGCAGCTCGGGCGTGGTCCAGCACTTGAAGAGCTTTTCGGCCGGCTGGTCGATGATCCGGGTCAGGACCAGTTCGTGAGCGGCGGCGGGGGCGGCGTCGAGGGCCATGGCGTCTTCTCCGTATCGTTGAAAGCAGTGTTCGGCCCAAGGACGACCGGCGTCGCCCCGTCCCGACAGGCTCCGGCTGATTTTTCGCAAGCCGGTTGACCGGCCCGGTCGCGGGGGCCACTGTGCCGGAAATTCAAACAAACGTTTAGGGAGCGCGCCGTGAGCCTCTTCGACCTGTCCGGCAAGGTGGCCGTCATCACCGGATCCTCGCGCGGGATCGGCAAGGCCATCGCCGAGCGCATGGCCGAGCATGGGGCCAAGGTGGTGATCTCCTCGCGCAAGGCCGGCCCCTGCGAGGAGGTGGCGGCGKCGCTCAATGAGAAGCACGGCGCCGGAACCGCCATCGCCGTTGCGGCCAACATCGCCTCCAAGGAGGACCTGCAGCGCCTGGTMGACGAGACCCGCGCCGCCTTCGGCCGCATCGACGTCTGCGTCTGCAACGCCGCCAGCAACCCCTATTACGGCCCGCTGGCCGGGATCAGCGACGACCAGTTCCGCAAGATCCTCGACAACAACATCATCAGCAATCACTGGCTGATCTCGATGGTCGCCCCGGAGATGCGCGAGCGGAAGGACGGTTCGATCGTCATCGTCAGCTCGATCGGCGGCCTGCGCGGCAACGCCATCATCGGGGCCTACAACATCTCCAAGGCGGCCGATTTCCAGCTGGCGCGCAACCTCGCCCACGAGTTCGGGCCCGACAACGTGCGGGTCAACTGCATCGCGCCGGGCCTGATCAAGACCGATTTCGCCAAGGCCCTGTGGGACGACCCCAAGACCCTGGAGCGCTCGACCGCCGGCGTACCGCTGCGCCGAATCGGCGAGCCGGACGAGATCGCCGGGGCGGCGGTCTACCTCGCGTCAAGCGCGGGCAGCTTCATGACGGGGCAAGCTCTGGTGGTGGACGGCGGGGCGACCATCTGAGGCGCGCTCCACCGTCACGTGATAACGGCGGTTTTTGGTGCGGCCTAGGGACGCGCCCCGTCGGAAATTAACCGTCAGCGTAAGAGGTTGCCGCTAGGAAATACGGGTCAATCGAGGACCCGCCGCTTGAAGCGAATCCTGCCCCTGCTGCTCGCGCTTGTCGCCCTGGCCGGCGTGGCGCCGGCTATCGCCGCATCGCCTGATATCGGCGGCCAGGCGGGCAAGCTGCAGACGCTCTATCGCGAGATCGGCGTCCAGCGGGTCGGGCCCGCGCCGCACGCCAACGAGGATGTCGAGCGGGCGGGTCGCCGCGCCCTGCGCCAGCGGGGCGACACGCGGCTCTATGCCCTGTGGCGCGTGCTCTACGCCTACAAGAGCAATCACGTCGACCAGGCCTTCAAGGACTGGATCGCCACGGTGCGCGCCACGGCCCGCTCAGACGGCGACGCCGAGCTGACCACCCTGGCCGAGATGATGGAGGCCGCCTACGAGCTGGAGACCCGGGGGCCGAGCGGCGTCGACGACGCCCGCTGGGCCAGGTTCCTGGAAGGCTCGGGTCGCGAGATCGGCCTGATGGCCGGGGTCGAGCGCATTCGCCTGCTGGCCCGCAGCGGCCGCTGGACCCAGGCCAGCCAGTTCGCCGGCGAGCTGTTCGAGGATCTGGAGGAGCGCGGCTCCATCGCCCGGCCGCTGCTGGCCGAGGCCCATCAGGTGCACTCCTACACGCTGTCGGAAATCGGCGACAAGGACGGCGCCCTGGACCACATGGCCGAAGCCGCGCGGCTGGACGAGCGCGACGCCTTCTACATGCGCAAGATCGAGCGGCTGTACGACATCGCCTACACCGCCGCCGAGCTGGGCGAGATCCAGGCCGCCGAACGGTTCGCCCAGATGCACCACCGGATGAGCGAGGCCACGGGCGACCAGGACCTGCTGACCTGGGACCAGAACCTGTGCGCGGTGATCGCCGACGCCCGTGACGACCCGCGGGCGGTTCTGCGGTGCCTGGTCGACGCCGGCCCCGCCCTGGCCGCGCCGCGCGACCGGGTGTCGGTGTCGATGCTGCGCCTGCGGGCCAAGGCCCTGGCGCGCACCGGCTACGCGGCCCGGGCCCGCGCCGACCTGGCCGTGCTCGACCAGGCGCCGCCGCGCGCGGCGCGCCCCGATCCGATCGGCCGCCTGCTGGTCGAGGCCTACATCGCCAACGCCGAGGGGCGCGGCAAGGACGCTTTCGCCCTGTTCGACCGCTGGCGCGTCACCCACGCCCGCGAAGCCAGCGCCACCCAGGCCGCCACCGCCGCCCAGATCTCGTCGGCCCTGGAGGCCGAACTGCGGGCCAAGCGCAGCGAAAGCCGCCGCCTGACCGCCGAGGTCGAGCTGACCCGCCGCCTGGCCCAGGCCACCGGCGTCATCGCCGCCCTGATGGCCCTGCTGGTGGTCGGCGGGATCGCCTGGGCGGTCTACATGCGCCGGGCCCAGGCCAACCTGAAGGACGCCCGCGGCCGGGCCGAGGCGGCCAGCGACGCCAAGTCCTCGTTCCTGGCGGTGATGAGCCACGAGCTGCGTACGCCGCTGAACGGTATGCTGGGCATGGCCCAGGCCCTGCGCGCCGACGAGCTGGGCGCTGGCCAGCGCGAGCAGGTCGACCTGCTGATCGACTCCGGCGAGACCCTGCTGGTGCTGCTGAACGACATCCTCGACCTGTCGAAGATCGAGGCCGGCAAGCTGGACATCGCCCCGACGGCCGGCGACCTGGTCCAGACCGTCGGCCGCCTGGTCAACGGCTTCCAGCCGACCGCGCGCGAGAAGGGCATCGTCCTGTCGTTCAATGTCGACGGCGATCCGCCGCCGTGCCTGATGTTCGACGTGGTGCGGGTGCGCCAGTGCGTGGCCAATCTGGTGTCCAACGCCCTGAAGTTCACCAGCGAGGGCCGGGTCGAGGTGACCCTGGCCTGCGCGCTGGAGCCCAACAGCGGCCGTCAGGCCGTGCGCCTGACCGTCAGCGACACCGGCATCGGCATGAGTTCCGCCACGCTGGACAAGCTGTTCGGCGCCTTCACCCAGGCCGACGCCTCGACCACCCGCAACTACGGGGGCTCGGGTCTTGGGCTGAACATCACGCGCCGTCTGGCCGAGCTGATGGGCGGCTCGGTCAACGTGCGCAGCCGCGAGGGCGAGGGCTCGCTGTTCACCCTGCGGTTCCTGGCCGATGTCGTCGAGGCGCAGACCGCCCTTGTCGCGCCGGCCGCGGCGCCGGCGGCCGTTCTGGAACTGGACGCCCTGGCCTCGCTGAGCGGGCGACGGGTGCTGGTGGTCGACGACCACCCGGTCAACCGCCGGGTCATCCGCCTGTTCCTGGAACCGTTCGGCTGCGAACTGGTCGAGGTCGAAAACGGCCAGGAGGCGCTGGCCGCAGTCGAGGCCGAGGCCTTCGACATCGTGCTGATGGACGTCAACATGCCGGTGATGGACGGGCTGGAGGCCACCCGCCGCCTGCGCGCCGACCCGCGCTGGCGCAACCTGCCGATCGTCGCCCTGACCGCCGATGTGATGAGCACCCAGATCCGCACCTGCCTGGAGGCGGGCATGGACGCCCACGTCGCCAAGCCGATCGACATGCGCAACCTGCTGACCATCCTCGCCCAGGTGGTGGTCGCCGCGCAGACGCGGGCGTCGGTGCGGTCGCGGAAAGTCGCCTGGGCGCGGGCCTGACGAGGCGATCGCTTCTGGATCGCGCTATCCTCCTTCTGCGATAGTCGGGCGATCGAAGGGGCGGTCGGATGATGATCCTGCTGGCGAGCCTTATGCTCGCGGGAGAGCCGCAAGGGCTGAAGCTGCTGACCGGCGAGGAACTCAAGGCGACGGTGGTCGGCGCGCGGTTCTCGTACGGCGGGGGCGAGGGCGACGAAAGTTTCGGGACCGACGGCAGATACGTCGTGTTTCACCGCGCGCCCGTGGCGGGAGCCTATGTCGTCACGGACGATCAGGTGTGCGTCACCGGCTTCGACGAGCGTCGCTGCCGGCGGCTGCTGCGTGATCGCCAAGGCGGCTACGTCGTGGATTTCCCGTTGCCGGGCGGGCAGCGCGCCTTGCAACGCGTCTCGATCAGGCCGGACGGCTAGTCGATCTCGAAGGTGTCGGGCTGGCGCGGTGGCGCGGGCCTGGCGGCCGGCGGAGGAGCCGGCGGCGGGGGCGCGGCCTTGGGCTCGTGGGCCAGCAGGGCGTTGACGCGCTTGGACAGGTCGGCGGCGGTGAACGGCTTGACGATATAGCCGTTGGCGCCTTCGTTCAGGGCCAGCTTGACGGTGTCGATGTCGCCGCGGGCGGTGATCATCATCACCGGGGTGCGCAGCCTGCGATGCTTGCGCATCAGCCGCAGCACCTCCAGCCCGCTCATGCCGGGCATCTGGATGTCGAGCAGCACCAGGTCGGCGCGCGCGTGGCTGAGCGTCTCCAGGCCGATCGTCCCGTTAGGCGCGGCCGACACGCGGTGGCCCGACTGGCTCAGCACCAGGTCGACGAAGTCGCGGATCAGGGGATCGTCGTCGATCACCAGGACGGCGTGCGGCATCGGCGGGATTTCCAGAATCTACGCGTCGGGTACTCGACCAACTATAGCGCGCGTCGAGCCCGTGTCGCACCCCCGCGTGCGCCGCGCTTATTGTCGCGGTTTCAGCGGCACAGGCGATACGGGCTGAGGTCCAGGTGCAGGTGGTCGGCGTGGGCGGCGTTGTAGTCGGGACCCAGCACCGCGCCGAACAGGTCGCAGGCCCCCGCCCGGGCGACGCGCAGGAATCGGCCCTCGGGGCCGTCCTTGCGGAAGTCGCCGGCGATGGTCAGGCGGCGGCCGTCCTTCAGGCGCACGCCCGAGACGTCCAGCGCCGAGGCGCTGGCGTGCTGGCTGGGCCGCTCGCCGGCGCGGCCGTAGATCGTCCGGCAGGCATAGGTTCCCAGGTGCTCGACCCGGACGAGGTCGTCGTCCAGCAGGCGCCGGGCGGCCGGTTCCAGCACCTGCCGCTCCCAGACCGCATAGCGCAGGGCCAGCAGACAGGTCATGACCGGCGCCGCGGGCGACAGGCGGCTTTGCGCGCGCACGGTGTCGCGCGTCGAGCAGAACCCGTCCTCGCGAACGGGCTGGTCGACGAAGGCGACCCCGCCGGCGCGCAGGGCCGCGCGGCAGCCGGCCGGATCGGCGCCGATCCGCGCCAGCTTGCCCTTCGTGGCCAGGCCCAGCGGCTGATCGATGGAGAACGGCTTCCAGGCCAGGTCCTGCGGCGGCGCGATGCGGTCGACCAGCGCAAGCAGCAGTAGGCCGGCGAGGGCTGCGTCCAGCAGCAGGCCGCCGATCTCGGCCAGCGCCAGGGCCTGGGGCGAAGCGGGTTTCACGCAGACCGCAACGGCCGGACGCGCCGTCCGGTTCGCCGCGACGGCTTGGCGAGCGGGGCGGAAACGGGCATGACCGCCTGCCCGGTCGGAAGCGGCCGCACCAGAGACCTTGGATGTCCGCCCACCGCACCGCCTTGCTCGACCGCGCCCTGCTGCCGCGTTTCGGCCTGCTGTGCCTGGGCATCTGGCTGAACGCCGCCGACACCCTGGTCACCGCCACCATCATGCCCAGCGTCGCCCGCGAGATCGGCGGCCACCAGTACTTCGGCTGGTCGGTGGCGGCCTATCTGATCGGCTCGATCGTGGCCGGAGCGTGCAGCGGCAAGCTCTCGCAGGGGCTTGGCCTGCGGCGCGCCACGGCCTTCGCCGGCGTGGTCTACGCGATCGGCTGCGCCATGAGCGCGCTGGCGCCCGACTTCGTCACCTTCGTCGCCGGCCGCCTGGTGCAGGGCCTGGGCGCGGGGGCGGTGGTGGCGCTGTGCTACGTGGCGATCACGGCCCTGTTTCCCGAAAGCCTGTGGCCGCGCGTCTATGGCGCGGTGGCCGGGGTGTGGGGCGGAGCCACCTTGCTGGGGCCGATGCTGGGCGGGGTGTTCGCCGCCGCCGGCTTCTGGCGCGGGGCGTTCTGGGCCTTCGTGATCCAGGGCGTGGTCTTCGTCGTCGCCGTGCTGGCCATGCTGCCGGGCGAGAAGCGGCAGGCGGGCGCGACCCGCATTCCCAGCCGCCAGCTGCTGCTGCTGGTCGTCGGCGTCGGCCTGATCGGCGCGGCCGGGGTCGTGGCCTCGCCCCCCGTCGCGGGCGTCTGCGCGCTCTTCGGCGTCGCGGCCATGGCGGCGATGCTGGCCGTCAACCGCGCCTCGCCCGACCGCCTGCTGCCCCGCTCGGCCGCCGACCTGTCGACCGCCACGGGCCTTGGCCTCCTGACCATGTTCGCCTGCGAGGCCGCCGCCATCGGCTTCACCGTCTATGGACCCGCCTTCATCCAGGCCCGCCACGGCGCCTCGCCCCTGGTCGCCGGCTACGTCACCGGGGGCATAGCGGCGGGCTGGACCGTCTGCGCCATGCTGGTCGCGCGCCTGAAGGCCGAGCAAGAGCCCCTGGCCATCCGCGCCGGCGCCCTGGTGATCCTGGTCGGGGTGGCGCTCTCGGCCCTGGCCGTCACGCGCGGCGGCCTGTGGAGCACGGGCCTGTCGCTGCTGGCCGTCGGCTGCGGCTTTGGCCTGTGCTGGGCGTTCCTGGCCCGTCGCACCATCGCCGGCGCGCCGGTCGAGGAGCAGGCCCTGGCCTCGTCAGCCGTGCCGACCGTGCAACTGATCGGCGGCGCGGCCGGCTCGGCCGCCGCCGGGGCCATGGCCAACCTACTGGGCTTCGGCCACGGCATCGACCCGGCCGCCGCCTTCGCCCACGGCCCCTGGCTGTTCGCGGCGTTCACGCCCCTGGCCCTGGTGGGCTGCGCGGCGGCCTGGCGGCTGGCGCGCAGCTGACGCCTTGCGGTCAAGCTTTCCGGCGGCCACAACGCCAGGATGACCATCGATCACAGCTTCGCCGACGCCGTATCCGAAGACCGCCGCGCCCAGGTCGTCGAGCGCCTTGACGCCATCGCTCGCGAGGAAGGCGTGCGCATCCTGCTGGCCGTGGAGTCGGGAAGCCGTGCCTGGGGATTCCACTCGCCCGACAGCGACTACGACGTGCGGTTCGTCTATGCCCGGCCGGTGGCCGACTATCTGACCCTGACCCCGTCGCGCGACGTTATCGAGCGCCCGATCGACGATGATCTCGACATCGGCGGCTGGGACGTGAGCAAGGCGCTGAAGCTGGTGGCGCGCGGAAACGCGGTGGTCTCCGAGTGGCTGTCCTCACCCATTCTCTATGCCGAGGATCCGGGGTTCCGCCCGGTGTTCGAACCGATCGCCCGGGCTTGGCGCGATTTGCACGGTGATGTCGGCCACTATCACGGCCTGGCCCGCCGTCAGTGGGGCAGCTTCATCGAGGGCCGCGAAGAGGTTCGGCTGAAGAAGTATTTCTACGTCATCAGGCCGGCGGTGGCCCTGCAATGGCTGCGCGAGCATCCGGGCGAGCGACCGCCAATGAGCCTGCCGCGCCTGCTCGATAAGGTGCGCTTGCCGGCCGAAACCGCCGAAGCCTTGGAGGACCTGCGCCGCCGCAAGCAGGCAGCCGGCGAGGCGGTCGGCGTGGGCGCGCGCATCCCGGCCATCGACGCCTATGTGCGCGAGCAGATGATGTGGGCGGTGAGCGCCAAGCCTTCCTTCGCGCCGCGCGATCCGGCGCTCTGGGCGCGAACCGAGGGCGCCTTCCGCGCTCTGGTCGGCTTCGACGGCTAGTCCGAGCCGCCCATCGCCAGCAGGATGGCGGGGTTCTGGGCGATCAGGATGACGCCGACGGCGCCCAAGGCGGTGTCGTCGCGCTCGTCGGACTCGGTGGCCGCGCCGGGGATCGGGACGACGATCGCGCCGTCGAGCTGTTGGCTGGAAGCGGCATCGAGGTCGGGGCGATGGCGCAGGATCTCGGCGCGCACCGTGTCGACGCCCACGGCCATCGGGGCCAGATCGATCTCGATGTCGGTTCCCACCGCGCGGTCGGCGGGGGTGAGGCCGGGCAGGTCGTTGGGGCCCAGGCGCAGGCACAGCTTGCCGCGGCGGTCGGCGCTGCGCGGGCGCACCGCCTGGATCGCCGCCCACGGGACGGTCCAGCCCAGCCCGCGGTCATAGACGCCGGCCTCGTCGACCCGCAGTTCGACGGCCGCCGGCTCCAGCGGCGGGCGCCGCCAGATCAGCCAGCCGAAGGCCAGGTTCAGGGCCATGGCGTAGATCACGCCCCAGAGGTCGCCGTACCACCAGGACTGGCCGGTCAGCAGCAGCGCGATCGCCAGGCCCGCGAAGGGAAGGCGGTGTTTCCAGCGGGCCTGGAACCGGGTCTTGCGGCTGGCGCGCCAGACGCCCGGTGCGGGCTGGTCGGGGGCGTCCTCGCGCCGGCCCGCGATCCAGAAGGCAAGGGCCAGGCCGAAACCGGCGATCCACAACGGCGGCTGCACCTCGGGCGAGCCGCCCCAGACGCCCAGGGTCAGGCCGCCCCAGGCCGCCGTCGGCGCGATCTCGCGGCCAAGCTGCGCGGCGGACATGTGGACGCGGACGCCGTCGGCGACCTTGCGGAGCGGGTTCATGCTCGCGAAGGTAGCGCTTGTCTGGCCGGACTCAAGCCTGCTCCAGCGCCGTCGCCTCTACCAGCCGGACAACGTCGCCCATGATCTGCGTGATGCGGAAGTCCTTGGGGGTGTAGATCCGCGCCACGCCCATCTGCTTGAGGATCAGGGCGTCGGCCTCGGGGATGATGCCGCCGGCCACCACGGGCACGTGCTCCAGTCCCTCGGCGCGCATCAGCCGCACCACTTCCTGCACCAGATCCAGGTGCGAGCCCGACAGGATCGACAGGCCCACGACATGGGCGCGGCTCTCCTTGGCGCGGCGGACGATCTCTTCGGGCGTCGAGCGGATGCCGTCATAGACCACCTCCATGCCGCAGGCGCGGGCGCGGGTGGCGATCTGCTCGGCGCCGTTGGAGTGGCCGTCCAGGCCCGGCTTGCCAACGAGATAGGTCAGGGTGCGGCCCAGCACCTGCGAGACCCGCTCGACCTCGGCCTTCACCGCCTCGACATCCTCGGCCTCGCCGGTGGAGACGACGACGGCCACGCCCGTCGGGCCGCGATACTCGCCGAAGATCTCGCGAAGCGCTCCCGCCCACTCGCCGGTGGTGACCCCGGCCCGGGCGGCGGCGATCGAGGGCTCCATGATGTTGCGACCGTCGATCGCGGCGGCCTTCAGCTCGGCCAGCGCAGCCTCGACGGCGGCCGCATCGCGGTCGGCGCGCCAGGCCTGGGTGCGGGCGACGACCTCGGCCTCCAGCTTCGGATCGACGGTCTCGATGCTGCCTTCGCCGGCCGACAGGGGCGAGGGCTCGCTGTCGGTCCAGCGATTGACGCCGACCACGGTCAGCTCGCCGGTCTCGACGGCCCGCACGCGCCTGGCGTTCGAGCCGACCAGCTGGGCTTTCATGTAGTCGATGGCGCTGGCCGCGCCGCCCATCTCGTCGATCAGGGCCAGCTGCTCCAGCGCGCCCTTCGACAGCTCAGCGACCTTGGCCTCGACCACGTGGCTGCCGGCGAACAGGTCTTCGTATTCCAGTAGGTCGGTCTCGTAGGCCAGCACCTGCTGGAGGCGCAGCGACCACTGCTGGTCCCACGGGCGCGGCAGGCCCAGCGCCTCGTTCCAGGCCGGCAGTTGCAGGGCCCGGCAGCGGGCGTCCTTGGAAAGCGTCACCGCCAGGGCCTCGATCAGGATGCGGTAGACGTTGTTCTCGGGCTGCGGCTCGGTGAGGCCCAGGCTGTTGACCTGCACGCCATAGCGGAAGCGGCGGGCCTTCTTGTCCTGCACGCCGTAGCGCTGCAGCAGGATCTGGTCCCACAGCTGGGTGAAGGCCCTCATCTTGCAGAGCTCGGTGACGAACCGCACCCCGGCGTTGACGAAGAAGCTGATCCGCGAGGCGACGATCTCGAAGTCTTCTTCCGGAACCTGGCCGCCGGCCTTGACGGTGTCGAGCACCGAGATGGCGGTCGCCAGGGCGAAGGCCAGCTCCTGCTCCGGCGTCGCGCCGGCCTCCTGCAGGTGGTAGCTGCAGACGTTCATCGGGTTCCATTTGGGAACCTCGCGATAGCACCAGGCGATCATGTCGCCGATCAGCCGCAGGCTCGGGCCCGGCGGGAAGATGTAGGTGCCGCGGGACAGGTATTCCTTGATCAGGTCGTTCTGGGTGGTGCCCTGCAGAAGCCTGCGATCGGCCCCCTGCTCGTCGGCCAGCGCCACGTACATCGCCAGCAGCCAGGCGGCCGGCGCGTTGATGGTCATCGAGGTGTTCATCTTCTCCAGCGGGATCTCGCTGAAGAGGGCGCGCATGTCGCCCAGGTGGCTGATCGGCACCCCCACCTTGCCGACCTCGCCGCGCGAAAGGATGTGGTCGGGGTCGTAGCCGGTCTGGGTGGGCAGGTCGAAGGCCACCGAAAGGCCGGTCTGGCCGCGCGCCAGATTCGAGCGATAGAGCGCGTTGGACTTCTGCGCCGTCGAGTGGCCGGCATAGGTCCGGAAGATCCACGGCGGATCGGGCGCGTGCTGATAGGCCTTGTCCGACATCCTCGCGCTCCCGGCGGTCTTTTATGATTATCGCGGGATGATGCGCCGGTGTTGGGTGCGGTGCAATATGGGGCTTCGCAGGTGCGAGGATGGCCGAGCCCGAACCTCATGGAACCTCCCCCTGTGGGGGAGGTGTCGCCGGAGGCGACGGTTGGGGGTGTAGGTGATGACCTTCCAGCGCTGCGGTAGCTGAGAATTTCCCCCCACCGGCCTTCGGCCGCCTCCCCCACAGGGGGAGGTTCCTTTGGGCGCGGCTACTCCCGGCTGAAGCTCGCCGGAATTTCCGGGTTCGCCCCCGCCTTGCCCCACAGCACGATCTCGTTGCCCCAGGGGTCGCGGAAGGCGTGGTTGTAGCCGTTGAACTCGGCCCAGTAGTGGTCGCGCCACAGCAGGGTCGCGCCCAGGTCTTGCGCGGTTCCCAGGATGCGGTCGGCGCTGTCGTCGTCGCTGATCAGGATCCAGATGCGCGGCTTGCGGCCATCGGTCGACAGGGTGCGCGGCTCGACCCCGGCGGGCTCCGGGTGAGGGCGGGCGTTGGCGGCGTCGAAGATGCCAAGGTGCAGGTTGCCGATCTGGCTGTCGGAGCCGTCGGGGTTCTTGAACTGACCGCCCGGGACCATGCGGTGATAGATCCCCTGCGGCCGGGCGTCGTTCTGCCAGCCGAACACCTTTGCATAGAACTCGCCGGCCTTGGCGGGGTCGTCGCTGGCCAGGTCGACGAAGATCAGGGTGTTGGTCACGGGGAAGTCCTCGTTCAGTCGAAGGCGATGGAAAGGGAGAGCTCGCGCCAGGCCTCGATGTCGGCCTTCAGGCCGTCGGCGGCGTAGGCGGCGTACTTCAGGGCGTCGTCGCCCAGCAGCAGGTGCAGGGGCGGGTTCTCGGCGTCGACGATCGCCAGCACGGCCAGCGCGGCCTTCTTCGGATCGCCGGGCTCGGATCCCGCATGGTCGGCCATGATCCGCTCGGCGTCGCGGGCCAGGCCCTCGTAGTCGGCGATCTTGTCGGCCACGATGGTCTTGGAGCCCTTGGCGAAGCTGGTGCGCAGGCCGCCCGGGGCGACATTGACGACCTTGACCCCCAGTTCGGCGACCTCGGCGGCCAGCGACTGGGTCAGGGCCTCCAGCGCCCACTTGCTGGCGCAATAGACGCCGGTGCCGGCCCAGACCGCCAGGCCCGAGACCGAGGTGATGTTGACGATCCGGCCCGCGCGCCGCGCCCGCATGGCCGGCAGCACGGCTTTCAGCACGGTCAGCGGCCCGAAGACATTGGTCTCGAACTGGGCGCGCACCTCGTCGAGCGAGGCCTCTTCCACCGCGCCGACCAGGCCGTAGCCGGCGTTGTTGACCAGCACGTCGATCTGGCCGGTCAGGGCTTCGGCGGCCTTCACCGCGTTCTCGACCGCGACCGGATCGGTGACGTCCATCACCAGGCCGTGGGCGCGGCCGGGCGCCAGGGCCTCGAAGGCGGCGACGTCGGCCTTCTTGCGCACCGTGCCGGCGACGACGTCGCCCCGCGCCAGCGCCGCCGCGGCGATCTCGCGCCCGAGCCCGCCGGACACGCCGGTGATCAGCCAGGTCTGGGTCATGTTCGCATTTCCTATTGCTCGTCATCCCGGCCGTAGCGCAGCGGAGAGCCGGGACCCAGGGGCGACAGCAGTGCGCCGGCTCCTGGGTCCCGGATAAGCCCTTCGGGCTTTCCGGGATGACGGCCTTTATTGCACTTCAGAACGGCGCGTCGCCCTTCACCCACAGGCGGTGCATGGTCCGGAAGTACTTCTTGTCGTCGTACAGGGTGCCGGTGTGCAGGGTACAGCGGTTGTCCCACATCAGGATGTCGCCGACGCGCCACTTGTGGCGGTGGACGAAGCGCTCCTGCGTCATGAACTCCACCAGCTCGTCCAGCAGGGCCAGGCCTTCCGGGCCGGGCTTGCCGATCACCTCGGTCACCGTGCCGGTCGAGGGCCACAGCGCCTTGCGGCCGTCGGCCGGGTGAGTGCGGATCAGCGGGTGCTCGACGTCGGGATTGGCCGCCTCCATCTCGGGCGACAGGATCTGGGCGCCGAACTCGCGGGTGGCCATGAAGTGCTTGTAGCTGTGGTGCAGGCGCAGCGGCAGCAGCTCGGCCTGCTTCTCGGCGCTCAAGGCCTCCCAGGCCGCGCAGCCGTCGGCCAGCAGGGTGTCGGAGCCTTCCTCCGGCGCCTCCACGCAATAGAGCATGGTCAGCATGACGGGCTGGGGCTTGTAGCTGTAGTCGGTGTGCCAGCCGACGCCGTCGTTGTGGGCCCCGATCGGCTTTCCGTCGACCACGCGGTTGGAGAGGATGAAGATCTTCGGATAGCCCGGCAGGGTGAAGCGGGTCTGGGTGTGGTCCTCCGGATCGCCGAACCGGCCGATGAAGGCCATCAGGTCGTCCGGGGTCATCTTCTGGTCGCGCACCAGCACCGCGCCGTGGGCGTGGAAGGCGGCGACCACGCCGTCGAGCTCGGCGTCGGTGGCGGTCGGCAGGTCGACGCCGAGGACCTCCGCGCCGAAGTCGTCTTTCAGCGGCTTCCTGGCCAGGACGGGCGGGGCTTCGGCAAGCATGGGGTCGACCTTTGGTGACTGTCTGGCGATGAGCCTAGGCGGCTGAAAAATCACGGTCTTGCCTCAGCGCGCACTGTCTCTTGCCTGCCTCTCGTGCGCGTATGGTCAAAAGCGGGGTCCTTGCGCAGCACGGCGACAGCAGCGCCCGATCGGCGGGCGACCATGCGGCCCGGGCCTGCCGCTGACCAAGTTTTCGTGCGCGCTGGAGCAAGACCGGGGCGGGGCGCTGCGCCAGCCTTGAGGGGTCTTCTCCCAAAAGCGAGCGCCCGGCCGTGACCCTGTTCAGCGACGCCTTCTTCGACGGGCTGTCCAGCTCCACCCACGAGGTGGGCGCGGCCGAGACCCTGCCGCCGGCCTGCTACACCGACGCTGAGTTCTACGAGTTCGAGAAGGCCGCCCTGTTCGACCGCGAATGGCTGTGCGTGGGCCGGGTGGACCAGGTGCAGGAGCCGGGCGACTTCTTCACCACCGAGATCGTCGGCGAGCCGATCCTGGTCACCCGCAACCGGGCCGGCGAGATCAAGGCGATGTCGTCGGTGTGCCAGCACCGCGCCATGCTGGTGGCCGAGGGCAAGGGCAACGCCCGCGGTTTCGTCTGCCCCTATCACCACTGGGTCTATTCGTTGAACGGCGACCTGGTGAACGCCCCGGCCATGGACCGCACCTGCGGCTTCGACAAGAAGAAGATCAGCCTGCCGACCTTCAAGGTCGAGATCTGGCTGGGCTTCATCTTCGTCAATTTCGATGCGGACGCCGAGCCCTTGGCTCCGCGCCTGGTCGCCGTCGAAGCCGCCATCGCCAATTTCGACCTGGAGGCCGCCGAGGCGCTCGAACCGATGACCGGCCAGTTCGCCTGGAACTGGAAGGTGATGTTCGAGAACAACAACGACGGCTACCACGCCAGCAAGCTGCATCGCGGCGTGCTGCACGACTTCATCCCCAGCGAGCTGGCCAGCTTCCCCGAGGCCGCGCCCGGCGATGCGGGCTTCCTGCGCTACAACGGCACCCTGCACCCGGACGCCAGCTTCAACCCGACCCAGAAGGCGGTGCTGCCGATCTTCCCCAAGCTGTCGGACGAGGACCGCGGCCGGGCGACCTTCGCCAACATCCCGCCGACCCTGTCGCTCGTCATGACCAGCGACATGGTCATCTACCTGATCCTGCGCCCCACGGGGCCTGAGACCATGGCCCAGGACACCGGCATCCTGGTCGCCCCCGGCGCGCGTGACAGCTACGGCTTCAAGGAGCGGCTGGAGATGATCATGACCTCGGCCGGCCAGATCATCGCCCAGGACATGCATGTCGACGAGCTGGTCCAGAAGGGCCTGCGTTCGCGCTTCGCCATCCGCGGCCGCTATTCCTGGCAGGAGGGGGCGCAGGTGCAGTTCAACCGCTGGCTCGCCCCGCGCTACCAGGCCCAGTGGGACCGGATGAAGGGCGCGCCCGCCGCGTCTTCCACCCCGGTGGAGGCCGCCTGAGATGACCTCGCGCCTTCCCGTCGTCTTCTTCGGTCACGGCAGCCCGATGATCGCGCTGGAGACCAACGACACCACCAAGACCTGGCGCGCCATGGCCGCCGAGATCGAGGCCAAGCACGGCAAGCCCAAGGCCATCCTCTGCGTCTCGGCTCACTGGATCACCCGGGGCGTCGGCGTCACGGCCATGACCCGCCCCCGCACCATCCACGACTTCGGCGCCTCGTTCCCCCGCGCCCTGTTCGAGGTGCAGTACCCCGCGCCGGGCTCGCCCGAGCTGGCCGCGCGGGTGCGCGACCTGCTGTCGCCCGAGGTTCCGGTGGTGCTGGACGAGCGCCAGTGGGGCCTGGATCACGGAACCTGGTCGGTGCTGTGCAAGGCGTATCCCGACGCCGACGTGCCGGTGATCCAGCTGTCGATGGACGGCACGAAGTCGCCCGACTGGCACTACGAGATGGGCAGGCGCCTGGCGCCGCTGCGTGACGAGGGCGTGCTGATCGTCGGCACCGGCAACATCGTCCACAACCTGCCGGCCATGGATTGGGGTGATCGGCACTGCGCGCCCTATGACTGGTCGCAGCGCTTCAACGAGGCGATCAAGGCGGCGATCGCGCACGACCAGCCGCTGACCGCCGTCGAATTCGAGAAGCTGGGCGAGGACGCCCGCCGGTCCGTGCCGACGCCCGACCACTACTGGCCGCTGCTCTATGTGCTGGGTGCGCGCCTGCCCGGCGACGTCGCCCGCTTTTCCCCCGACCACATCGAGCACGGCTCGCTGAGCATGACCAGCGTGACGCTGGCGGCCGCCTAAACGGAGATCCCGATGCCCTTCATCTGCGAACCCGGCCAGGTCCGCCCCGACGTCGCGCCCGGCGCCCTGCATCACCTGAAGGCCACGCCCGAGACCATCCACTGGGGCTATTTCGATCCGTCGATCAAGCCGGCCCTGCGCATCAAGAGCGGCGACCTGATCCAGGCCGAGGCCATCACCCACCACGCCGGCGACGCCCCCGAGCTGATGATGGACGAGGCGGTCACGCGCATCTTCACCGAAGTGCCGGAGGACGACCGCAATCCCGGCGTCCACATCATGACCGGGCCGATCTATGTCGAGGACGCCAAGCCCGGCGACGTGCTGGAGGTGCGCTATCTGCGCATGGTTCCGCGCAACCGCTACGGCTCCAACCTCGCGGCCAACTGGGGCTATCTCTACAAGGAGTTCGGCGAGAAGGAGCGGGTGACGATCTACGAGCTGGACGCCGACTTCAACACCGCCAGCGCCCTCTACGCCTACGACTTTCCGGGCAAGTACCTGACGCCGGGCACGATCACCAACTGCCCCGAATGCGACCGCCAGAGCGCGCTGCCGGGCGTGCGCATCCCGGCCCGGCCGCACCTGGGCACCGCCGGCGTCGCGCCGGCCGTCGACGGTCGCGTCAGCACCATCCCGCCCGGCCTGCACGGCGGCAATATCGACAACTGGCGCATCGGCGCGGGGGCGACGATGTACTATCCCGTTCAGGTGGAGGGCGGGCTGTTCTCCATCGGAGATCCCCACGTCAGCCAGGGCGATGGCGAACTTTCAGGCACCGCGATCGAAAGTTCGCTCAACGTCCTGATGCAGATCGTGCTGCGGAAGGATTTCGGGACCCCCGGGCCTTTGCTGGAGACCCCCAAGTGGTGGATCGTCCACGGGTTCGACGAGGACCTCAACGTGGCCATGAAGCAAGCCTCCCTCAACATGCTGAGCCTGCTGTCCGATCACGTGGGCCTGAGCAAGAACGACGCCTATTCGCTGATGAGCGTGGCCTCCGACTTCGGCGTCACCCAGGTGGTCGACGGCAAGCAGGGCTGCCACGTGCGCATCCCGCGCGACATCTTCCCGACCAAGGCCTGATCCGCCTTGCGGGCCTGGTCGTTCAGCACCGACAGCTATCCCCGGGCCGAGCGTTCGGACGCCTGGCGCGAGGCCATGTCGCGCCTGGGCCTGCCGGTCGAGGGGCTGTCGGAGCTGGAGCCGGCCTCGACCTCGGTGGTCTGCCTGACCAGCCCGCTGGGCATCGAGTTCGCCTTGGTCAACGCCGGGGCCCAGACCATCTCGGGCCGCCTGACCAACCAGCCGGCGGCGGTGTGGATGGCGGTGCTGCTCGACGGCCAGGCGGCGGTGGTCAGCGATGACCTGGCCGAAGACCTGACGGTGGGCGACATCGCCTTCGGCCCCACCGGCCAGGCCGCCGCCCTGCGGCTTTCCACCCGCTGCCGGCTGATGTTCGTCCGGGCGCCGCGCGTCGCTTTGAACCATCGCCTGGTCGCGCCGCGCGCCCTGCGCGTGGGCCGGCTGCGCGGGGAGGGCGGGGTCAAGCACATCCTGTCGGGCCTGCTGCGCTCGACCGCCGACTCGCTGGAGGACCTGACCGTCGACCAGCTGCGCCCCGTCGAGCTGGCCTTGGCCGAGTTCCTGGGCCTGTGCCTGCTGGAAGCCGGCGAGGAGCGCGGCGCGGCCTGGCCGACCGACGCCCGCAGCGCCCACCTGCAGCGCCTGCGCCAGACCATCGAGACCCTGCTGCCCGACCCCAACCTGACCATCCGCCGGGTGGCCGACGAGGAGGGCGTCTCGCCGCGCTACGTGCAGAAGCTGTTTGAGGGCGTCGAGGAGACCTTCAGCCATTACCTGCGCACCCGACGCCTCGAGCGCTGCCGCAACGACCTGGCCAGCCCGCAGTTCGCGCGCCTCTCGATCTCGGAGATCTGCTTTCGCTGGGGCTTCAACGGCAGCGCCCACTTCAGCCGCGCCTTCCGCGACCAGTACGGCTGCTCGCCGAGGGATTTCCGCCGCAGCGTGCGGGACGAGGAGCGGGTGGCGGCCTGAGGGGCCTCGCTACTCGGCACCACTCGTTGTCATCCCGGCCGCAGCGAAGCGGAGCGCCGGGATCTCCCACGGTTGCCGATCTTGCTGACGTGGGAGATCCCGGCTCTACGGGCCGCTAAGGCGCCCCTCCGGCCGGGATGACAGTGGAGGGAAGGGGAAATTCGTTTTCCTTAATCCCGTTGCCTCCTTCCCCGGCCGCCCCTAGCGTCCCCCCACAACAACGGGGGAGGGCGGCCGATGAAGGCGCTGCTGGCGATCGTCATGAGCCTGGCGTGCGGGATCACCGCCGCCAACGCCGCCCAATGGCCGAACGGCGCCAAGGCGGCCGTGGCCTTGACCTATGACGACGCCCTGGCCTCGCAGCTCGACAACGCCGTCCCGGCGCTGGATGCGGCGGGCCTCAAGGGCAGCTTCTTCCTGTCGGGCGTGAAGGCGGCCGACCTTCCGCGCTGGCGCGCCGTCGCCGCCGGAGGGCACGAGCTGGCCAACCACACGATCTTCCACGCCTGCCCGGCCGCCAGCTTTCCGGCCGATCCGCGCTACGTGGCCGAGGCCTACACCCCCGCCAGCCTGCTCAAGGAGATCGAGCAGCAGAACGTCCTGCTGACCGCCATCGACGGCAAGGCCCGCCACGGCTTCGCCACGCCCTGCGGGGCCAGCAAGGCCGGCGGGGTCGATTATCTGGAGGCGCTGCGGGCCTCAGGCCTGGTGACCTATGCGCGGGGCGTGGTGACGACGCCGGAGGACCTGGCCGGCGCGAAGATCGACCCGATGCACGTGCCCTCGCGCGGCTTTCCCGAAGGCGTCACCGGCGCCCAGCTGATCGACTTCGCCAAGAGCGCCGCGGCCGGCGGCGGCGCAGCGGTGTTCCTGTTCCATGGCGTGGGCGGGGATTACCTGCAGGTGTCCAATCCGGCGCACCAGGAACTGCTGGCCTGGCTGAAGGCGCATCCGAAAGAGGTCTGGGTCGCGCCGTTGCAGGAGGTGATGGACTGGGCCGCGGCGCATCCTTGATGGGGCCTTCCCCAGCCACCCCAAAGCTCGTCATCCCGGCCGTAGCGTAGCGAAGAGCCGGGACCCAGGAGACTGGGCGCGATGGCGGGGTTCTCCGCCAGGGCGGTCGTCGGCGCTGTGCGGCGGCCCCTGGGTCCCGGATAAGCGCTGCGCGCTTTCCGGGATGACGATGAAGGGGGCGTAAGAGGACCTTACCCGCCCTTCGCCCGCGCCAGCCGCTCCACCGCCGCGTCCAGCACGTCGTCGCCCTTGGCGAAGCACAGCCGCAGCACGCTGGTCACCGGATCCTCCGCGTAGAAGGCCGACACCGGAATGGCCGCCACGCCGTGCTCGCGCACCGCCCGCAACGCGAAGGCGCGGTCGGGCTCGTCGACGCCCGAGGCGGCCAGGTCGACATTGAGGAAGTAGGTGCCGCCGCTGCTCAGCACGGTGAAACCCGCCTGCCGCAGGCCCGTCGCCAGCCGGTCGCGCGAGCGCTGCAGGCCGGCGGGCATGGCCTCGAACCAGTCGCCCGGCTCGTCCAGCCCGAAGGCGACGGCGGCCTGCAGGTTGGGCGGGGTGGTGAAGGTCAGGAACTGGTGGGCGCCGGCCAGCGCGCGGGCCAGGGGCGGGGCGGCGCACAGGAAGCCGACCTTCCAGCCGGTCATGCCGAACATCTTGCCGGCCGAACCGATCTTGACCGTCCGCTCGCGCATGCCGGGGAAACTCATCAGCGGCCGGTGGATCCGGCCGTCGAAGACCACGGCCTCCCACACCTCGTCGCAGACGGCCGTGACGTCGAAGCGCACGCAGAACTGCGCGAGCAGAGCCAGGTCCTCGTCGGGCATGACGACGCCGGCCGGGTTCAGCGGGCTGTTGAGCACCACCATCCTGGTCCGCTCGCTGAACGCCGCCTCCAGCATCGCCTGGTCGAACCGCCAGTGCGGCGGGGTCAGGCGCACCAGGCGCGGGATCCCGCCCGCGCGCCGCACCATCGGCAGATAAGCGTCGTAGAGCGGCTGGAACAGCACCACCTCGTCGCCGGGCGAGATCAAGCTGAGGAAGGCCGCCGCCAGCGCCTCGGTCGCGCCCGAGGTGACGATGACCTCGCGGTCGGGATCAAGGTCCAGGCCCTGAGCGCGGCCATAGTGGCCGGCTGCGGCGCGGCGCAGTTCCGGCAGGCCGCGCATCGGCGGATACTGGTTGGAGCCCTCGATCAGCGCCTGCCCGGCCTTGCGCCGCAGGGCGATCGGTCCCTGGTCGTCCGGGAAGCCCTGGCCCAGGTTGATCGCCCCCAGCTCACGGGCGAGACCGCTCATCTCCTCGAACACGGTGACGGGCAGGTCGGCGAAGACGGGGTGGACCATGGGGCGCTCGTGATGTGGGCGGCGACCTTGGCGCGGGCTGGCGCGAGAGCCAAGACTTTCCGCCGCGCCGACCCCCTCCGGCCCTCCGGGCCACCTCCCCCAGAGGGGGAGCTGTCGCGGAGCGACTGAGGGGGGGCAAGGCAACCTCTGCCGCACTCCGCGCATTTCCCTCACCGCCAAGGGCTGCAGGAGGAAGACGGCATGAACGGCGTGGGTTTCATCGGCGCGATCATCATCGGTATCTTCGCCGGATGGCTGGCCGAGAAGATCATGAAGCGCGACCACGGGCTGCTGACCAATCTGGTCGTGGGTCTGGTCGGGTCGCTGATCGGCGCCTTCCTGGCCAGCATGCTGGGCCTGGGCGCGACAGGCTGGATCGGCAGCCTGGTGGTTTCGACCGTCGGCGCGGTGGTGCTGCTGGCCCTGCTGGGCCTGTTCCGCCGGCGCGCCTGATGCAGCGCCTGCTGGTCGTCGCCGCGAGCGCGGCGGCGCTGAGCCTGGCGGCCTGCGGCGAGCGGGCCGACCTCGACGTGGCCGCCGGCACCGGCGCGAACCCGCAGTTGCCGGCGCCCAAGAAGACGCTGCTGCCGACGGTCAACATCGCGCCCGCCAGGGGCTGGCCGGCCGGCGGCGCGCCGCGTCCGGCCGAAGGGCTGGTCGTGCAGGCCTTCGCCGACAAGCTGGATCATCCGCGCTGGATCCACGTGCTGCCCAACGGCGACGTGCTGGTGGCCGAGACCAACGCCCCGCCCAAGCCCGAGGACGGCAAGGGCCTGAAGGCCAAGATCCAGGGGATGGTGATGAAGCGCGCGGGCGCGGCGACCAAGAGCGCCAACCGCATCACCCTGCTGCGCGACACCGACGGCGACGGCGTCGCCGACCTGCGCTCGACCTTCCTGTCGGGCCTCAATTCGCCGTTCGGCATGGCCCTGGTGGGCGAGACCTTCTACGTGGCCGACACCGACGCGTTGCTGGCCTTTCCGTACAAGGCAGGCGAGACCGCCATCACCGCGCCGCGCCGGCGGGTGACCGACCTGCCGGCCGGGCCGCGCAACCACCACTGGACCAAGAGTCTGATCGCCAGCCGCGACGGGACGCGCCTCTACGCAACCGTCGGCTCCAACAGCAATGTCGGCGAGAACGGCCTGGCGGAAGAAGAGGGCAGGGCCGCCATCTGGGAAATCGATGTGGCCACCGGCGCCAAGCGGCTGTTCGCCACCGGCCTGCGCAATCCCAACGGCATGGACTGGGAGCCGACCTCCGGCGCGCTGTGGACGGTGGTCAACGAGCGCGACGAGATCGGCAGCGATCTGGTGCCCGACTACATGACCTCGGTGAAGGACGGCGGGTTCTACGGCTGGCCCTACAGCTATTACGGCCAGCATGTGGACGCGCGGGTCAAGCCGCAGCGGCCGGACCTGGTGGCCCGGGCGATCAAGCCGGACTATGCGCTGGGGCCGCACACCGCCTCGCTGGGCCTGGCCTTCGACGGCGGCTCGGCCCTGCTTGGGCCGTCGCGCGGCGGGGCGTTCATCGGCCAGCACGGGTCGTGGAACCGCAAGCCCCACAGCGGCTACAAGGTAGTCTTCGTGCCCTTCGCCGGCGGCAAGCCGTCGGGTCCGCCGAAGGACATCCTGACAGGCTTCCTCAACGCCGACGGCGAGGCCCTGGGGCGGCCGGTGGGCGTGGCGCTCGACACGCGCGGCGGCCTGCTGGTGGCCGACGATGTCGGCGACGTCATCTGGCGGGTCTCCCGGCGGCGCTGAGGTGATCGCCCGCTTCCCTGCCCGCGCGGCGATCGGGCGGAACGATACGTTCATGGGAAGGCGGGGGCGGCGCGCTCTGATTCACCCGCAAACGTCTGCGGCGCCCAAAAGCCGGGCGGTCGCGGAGCCGTCCGATCCGCCTCCAGCGGCGAGACGCTGTCATTCACAACCTTCGAGATGGAGAAGGTATCCGGCAGTATCTATGTATTTCTAGAATGAATTCACAAAACTATTAAATAGAATACATGTCTTTCGGTCGCGAGATAACGGCCGAACTGTGACGAACTAATGTCCTGCCCATGATCTTCGGCGGCGAACTATTGCCGACGAAGGCGGCTTTGCCGGGAAATATGGATGAAAAGCCGACTTGAAGGGCGTGTTCGCGCTCCCTGGCCGGCTTCGACGTCCTAAAGACCCCGTCAGAGCAGGAGCTTCGCGAGGGGCGAAGTTTCCACGCACACCTATCCATGGGGGCATACTCTAGATGCTTGATCGCAAGTTGCTGCTGGCCTCGTCGGTGATCGCCGGCCTGGGGCTGGCGCCCGTCGGCGCCTGGGCGCAGACGCAAACCCAGGCTTCGGCCAAATCCGAAAAGGCCGCGGAAGACGGCGACGCCGTCGAGGCCATCGTCGTCACCGGCTCGCGCATCAAGCGCAACGCCTACAACAGCGCCTCGCCGATCCAGGTGATCACCTCGGAACAGAGTGAACTGGAGGGCCTGGTCAACACCACCGAGATCATCCAGAGCTCGTCTCTGGCCAGCGGCTCGTTCCAGGTGGCCGACGAACTGACCGGCTACAACGTCACCGGCGGCCCGGGCGTGAACACCATCTCGCTGCGGGGCCTGGGCGCCAACCGCACCCTGGTGCTGCTGAACGGCCGTCGCCTGACGCCGTCGGGCGTGCGCGGCACGGTCGGCCCGGTCGACCTGAACACCATCCCCAACGCGATGATCGACCGCGTCGAGATCCTCAAGGACGGCGCCTCGTCGATCTACGGCTCGGACGCCGTGGCCGGCGTCGTCAACTACATCACCAAGACCGACTATGACGGCGGCCGGGTGCGGGTCTACGGCAACGCGCCCTTCGCCAAGGGCGGCGGCGGCCAGGAGTATTCGGCCGAAGCCTCGTGGGGCAAGACCTTCGACCGCGGCTACATCAGCGCCTCGGCCAGCTACTACAAGCAGATGGCCCTGCGTCGCGGCGACCGCGACTACACCAGCTGCTCGGCCGACAACTACTACAGCACCACCAACGGCGCCCGCGTCGACCTGACCGATCCGGCCACCGGCGACTACAAGTGCTTCAACCAGATCAACAACGTCGCCTACACCAGCGGCTACGGCGGCTACTTCCAGTACATGCAGCCGGGCACGAGCTACTCGTACACCGGCAACACCGCCCCGGGCTTCGTGGCCAGCAACGCCGCCTTTGCCAACCTCGCCCGCGTGGCGCGCGCCAACTATCCGGAGACCTACCGGGTCGCCAACTACGACTCGTCGGTCTGGCAGCGGGCCACGGTGATCAGCCCGGTCGAGCGGGCCAGCTTCTACGTGACCGGCGGCTATGACCTGGGCGCCGGCGTCGAGGCCTATGGCGAGTTCCTCTACAACCGCCGCAACTCCGAACAGAACGGCGCCCGCCAGCTGTTCCCCACCGTCGCCACGACCAACCCGAACAACATCTTCGGTGCGGCCGGCGGCACGGCCTATCCGGTCATCGCGGTGGCCTACGACTCGATCCAGAAGGTCGACTACTACCGCGGCCTGGGCGGCCTGCGCGGCGACTTCAAGTTCCTGGAAGGCTCCAAGCTGGGCTTCCTGAGCGGCTGGGACTGGGACGTCTATGGCCAGTACGGCAAGTCGGACGGCACCTATTCGGTCAGCTCGATCAACAGCGACGCCATCGCCGCCACCACGGCCGCCGGCGCGACCAACTACTGCGTCCAGTCGCTGGTGACGATCTCGGGCGGCGACTGCTCGACCCTGCCCACCGGCATCCCGTGGTTCAGCTCGCGCGTCCTGGCCGGCCAGTTCACCGACGCCGAAAAGGCCTTCCTGTTCGGCGTGGACGTGGGTCACACCACCTATGAGCAGTCGCTGGTCGAGGCCAGCTTCTCGGGCGAGCTGTTCAGCCTGCCGGCCGGCAAGGTCGGGGCCGCCTTCGGCTTCACCTATCGTCACGACGACTTCGACGACAGCCCGGGCACGGCGTCGCTGAACAACAACAACTGGAACCTGACCCGCGCCGGCCACACCTTCGGCACGGACACGACGACMGAGGCCTTCGCCGAAATCGACGTGCCGGTGCTGAAGGACCTGTTCCTGGTCAAGAGCCTGGACCTGCAGGTCTCGGGCCGTCACACCGAGGTCGACAGCTACGGCGACAGCGACACCTACAAGATCGGCCTGAACTGGCAGATCACCCCGACCTGGCGCCTGCGCATGAGCGACGGCACCTCGTTCCGCGCCCCGTCGCTGTACGAGCTCTACCTCGCCGACCAGACGGGCTACAGTGTCGCCGATCCCTGCATCCTGTACGGCAGCAGCGGCGCCAGCCAGACCATCGTCACCAACTGCGCCGCCCAGGGCGTGTCGGCCACCCAGGCCAGCTACTCCACCCTGGTCACGGCCGGCGGCGGCAAGGGCATCCTGAAGGCCGAGACCTCGGAGTCGAAGACCATCGGCGTGGTGTTCACCCCGAGCTTCATCAACCTGAAGGTCGCGGTCGACTACGCCGAAATCGACATCAGCAACGAGATCACCCAGTTCGGCGCCGCCAAGATCGCCGCCCGCTGCTACGAGTCGGTGGGCCTCTCCAGCCCGTTCTGCTCGCTGGTGACGCGCGATCCGACCACGCACCTGCTGACCCTGGTCAAGAACGACTACGTCAACGTCGCCTCGCAGAAGAGCCGCGCGATCGACCTGACCACCGACTACCGCCACGACTTCGACAACGGCGGGCAGCTCTATTTCAACAGCCAGTTCAGCTGGCAGCTGCAGGACACCTCCAACCTGTTCGGCGAGACCGAGGAGGACGACTACAACGGCACGACCTACATCTACGATGGTCCCGACTTCTCGGGTAAGGCCAGCCTGTCGTACCGCAAGGGGCCGTGGACCTACACTTGGTCGTCGACCATCACCGGCAAGGCCTCGGACGCCGAGATCCTGGGCGACACCGTGGGCAGCGCCAAGTACGCCACCTCGACCAGCTACGACTACGTGGTCGGCTCGACGTACTACAAGTACGTCCACGTGAAGTACCACACCGAGTTCATGGCCTATCACAACGTCTCGGCCCGCAAGCAGATCGACGACAAGACGACCATGACCTTCGGCGTGCAGAACCTGTTCGACGAGGCCCCGCCCTCGATCTCGAGCAGCTATCGCGTCGGCAACTCGGAAATCTGGGGCTACGAGCTGCGGGGCCGTCGCGGCTTCCTCAGCATCGAGCGCAGCTGGTAAGCGCACCCCGGCCTGAAAGCCGGAAAGGCCGTCGCCC
Organism: Caulobacter sp. 10L414; assembly: GCF_056395525.1. Classification (NCBI taxonomy): domain Bacteria; kingdom Pseudomonadati; phylum Pseudomonadota; class Alphaproteobacteria; order Caulobacterales; family Caulobacteraceae; genus Caulobacter; species Caulobacter sp. 10L414. Next base: position 5,645 of record NZ_JBFTJR010000015.1, on the reverse strand, counting down.
CGCCGGGCGGCGGCCTTTTCTTTTGGATCCTCTCCAACGAGCGGGGGAGGAGCGCGGCAGGCACGAAAAAGGCCGCCGACCCGAAGGTCGGCGGCCCGTTTCAGATCCCGAAGGACCCTGCGAAGACTAGTCTTCCTTCACGCGCTTCTTGCGGAACGAGGGGTTCAGCGTCTGCTTGCGGAGGCGGATGTTCTTCGGGGTCACTTCGACCAGCTCGTCTTCCTCGATGTAGGCGATGGCCTGCTCGAGGGTCATCTTGCGCGGCGGGGTCAGGCGGATCGACTCGTCCTTGCCCGAGGCGCGGACGTTGGTCAGCTGCTTGGCCTTCATCGGGTTGACGTCCATGTCATCCTGGCGGCTGTTCTCGCCGATGATCATGCCCTGATAGGTCTTCTCGCCGGCGCCGACGAACATCACGCCGCGCTCTTCCAGGTTCCACAGCGCGTAGGCGGCGGTTTCCCCGTCCGAGTTGCTGATCAGCACGCCCTTGCGCTGCTGGTCGATGGCGCCCTTGTAGGCTTCGTAGTGGCTGAACACGCGGTTCAGCACGCCCGAACCGCGGGTGTCGGTCAGGAATTCGCCCTGGTAGCCGATCAGCGAGCGCGACGGGGCGGTCAGCTGGATGCGGGTCTTGCCCGCGCCCGACGGGCCCATGTCGCGCAGCTCGGCCTTACGCAGCGACAGCTTCTCGATGACGATGCCCGAGAACTCGTCGTCGACGTCGATCATGACGTCTTCCATCGGCTCCAGGCGCTTGCCGGTTTCCGGATCGGCCTGGAACACGACGCGCGGACGCGAGATCGAGACCTCGAAGCCTTCGCGGCGCATGTTTTCGATCAGCACGCCCAGCTGCAGTTCGCCGCGGCCCGACACTTCATAGGCGTCGCCTTCGGTGCTCTCGGTGACGCGGATGGCGACGTTGCTCTCGGCTTCCTTCAGCAGGCGGTCGCGGATGACGCGCGACTGGACCTTGTCGCCTTCACGGCCGGCCAGCGGGCTGTCGTTGACCGAGACGGTCATCGAGATGGTCGGCGGGTCGATCGGCTGCGAGGGCAGGGCCTCGGTGACTTCCAGGGCGCACAGGGTGTCGGCCACGGTCGCCTTGCTCATGCCGGCGATGGCGACGATGTCGCCAGCTTCCGCGCCCTCGTCGATCGGCTGGCGCTTCAGGCCGCGGAAGGCCAGCACCTTGGTGATGCGGCCGCGCTCGATTTCCTTGCCGTTGCGGTCCAGGGCGTGGATGGCCATGCCCGGGACGGCCTTGCCGCTCTCGATGCGGCCGGTCAGCAGGCGGCCCAGGAACGGGTCGCTTTCGATCAGCACGTTCAGGATCTGGAACGGCTCGTCGCGCTTGGCGATCTGCTTGGGTTCCGGCACGTGGCGGACGATCAGGTCGAACAGCGGGGCGAGGTTGTCGCTCGGCACGTTCAGGTCCAGCGTGGCCCAGCCCGAGCGGCCCGAGGCGTAGATGTGCGGGAAGTCCAGCTGCTCGTCCGTGGCGCCGATGGCGGCGAACAGGTCGAAGGCGGCGTTGTGCACGCGGTCCGGATCGGCGTGGGCGCGGTCGACCTTGTTGATGCAGAGGATCGGGCGCAGGCCCATCTTCAGCGCCTTGGTCAGCACGAACTTGGTCTGCGGCATGACGCCTTCTTCGGCGTCGATCAGCAGGACGCAGCCGTCCACCATGCCGAGGATCCGCTCGACCTCGCCGCCGAAGTCGGCGTGTCCGGGGGTGTCGATGATGTTGATGCGGGTTTCGCCCGCTTCACCATTCCACAGGACGCTGGTGCACTTGGCCAGGATGGTGATGCCGCGCTCGCGCTCCTGGTCGTTGGAGTCCATGGCGCGTTCGGTCGTCGCCTCGTTGGCGCGGAACACGCCCGACTGGGCCAGCAGCTGGTCGACGAGGGTGGTCTTGCCATGATCGACGTGCGCGATGATGGCGATATTTCGCATGGACATGGGAGGACGGCGGGCTTTCGGAGAAAATCGGATGAGACGCTGCGCGCGTCAGGCGCGCGGCTTTTACGCGACTGCGCTGCGTTTATCCACCCCGTGCGTAAGGCGCCTTATGTCGCGGTTACCGGTGTCATCTCGCAAACCCTTATTCCTACCGGGTTTGAGGTGGTTTCTGGCGGTTGTCGTTTCTTTGGCAACTAATGCTGCAGCGCAGCAATGCCTATTTTATGGTCAAGCTTGAAGATCGGCGTTCTCCGATCCTTGCTGTGCATGGGGTTGCTTCATGTTGTCGCGGAAAATTCGACAACGTTGTCCAACTTTCCGCTTGCTCGATTTCGCAGCGCACCCTATAAGGAAGGTGTGAGGCGGCGCTGCCGCTTCTGCCCTTCCTGGGCGTTTCCTCCCTAATGAACTAGCCCGGCCTTACCGCCGGGCTTTTTTTTGGCCTGAGCCCGACGCGGCGCGAGTTTGCAGCCCTTTGCGGCGGTTTGCGGGCGCAAGGGGCCTCGCGCCCGCTCGTTTTCCCTATTTCAGCGCCGCCCAGTCCGCCTGCGTCAGCAGCGCGGTCAACTGCTCCACGCGCGCGGTCAGCACCGCCAGGCCCTCGGTCGGCTCGCGCGTCGTCTCGTTCATGTAGAGCGCGCGGTTGATCTCGATCTGCAGCGCATGGGTGCGGCGGGCCGGCCGGCCGTAATGCTCGGTGGTGTAGCCGCCGGCATAGGGGCTGTTGCGGGCCACGCGATAGCCCATGGCCTCCAGGGCCTCCTCGACCAGCTTGGTCAGGCCCGGCGCGCAGGCCGCGCCGAAGCGGTCGCCCAGCACGATGTCGCACGGGCCGCCGACCCTGGCCCGGGTGCCGCGCGTCGCGGCCGCCGGCATCGAGTGCCAGTCGATCAGCACCGCCAGGCCGTGGGCGGCGCGGGCCTGGGCCAGGAGGCGGTCGAGCATGTCGTGATAGGGGCGGTGGCCGTGCTCGACCCGGGCCTTGGCCTCCTCGAAGGTCAGCTTGCGGGCGTAGATCGGCCGGCCGTCGGCGACGCGGGCGATCGCGCCCAGGCCGGCGGCGACGCGCGCGGTGCGGCCGCGGGCGAACTCGGGCAGGGCGTCGTCCTCGAACATCGCCGGGTCCAGTTCCCACGGGTCGCGGTTGAGGTCGATATAGGCGCGGGCCAGGCGCGAGCGGATCGTGGCCACGCCCCGCGCCGGGGCCCCGGCGATCAGCCGGTCGACGAAGGCGTCCTCCGAGCCTCTCAGCACCGTCTCGGGCAGGCGGGCGGCGGCCATCATCTCCGGCGGATACTGGGCGCCCGAATGCGGCGAGGCGAACACCACGGGCGTCGGCGCGGGCGAGCCGTCCGGCGCGGCGCGCACGGCCTCGAACGCCGGTTCGCGCCCGAGCGCGGCTCCGCCGGCCTGGGCGGAGGCCGTTTCCGGCGTGATCGGATCCCATGCGTTCATGCGTCACATAGTCGAGGGCGCCGGGCTTGCGGTCAAATGCCCTCGCGCCCTGTCGTATCTGTGGACGGACCGCGCCGGTTCACCGGCGATTTACCGTCCTGGACATAAGATTCGGGCTCCAGAGACGAGATCCAACGGACACGTAAGCGACATGGCCCGCATCCTCCTCGCCGAAGACGACGACTCGCTGCGGGGCTTCCTGGCCCGGGCGTTGGAACGGGCAGGCTTCGAAGTCACCGCCTGCGCCGACGGCGAAGAGGCCGTCAGCCACCTCGAGCATCCGTGGGACCTGCTGCTGACCGACATCGTCATGCCCGGCATGGACGGCATCGAAGTGGCGCGCCAGGCCGCCGCCCGCGACCCGGCCCTGCGCATCATGTTCATCACCGGCTTCGCCGCCGTGGCCCTTTCGGCCCAGGATCGCGCGCCGGCCGGCGCCAAGGTGCTGTCCAAGCCCGTCCACCTGCGCGACCTCGTTTCCGAGGTCGAAAAGATGATGGCGGCATAAGGCGCGAAAAAGTTTTCAAGGCGGCTTGCGCACCGGCCAAGCCGCCGCTATACCCCCACACCTTCCCGGCCGGGACGCCTTCACGAAGGCGCTTCGGATCGCTTCGGCGGACGCGTAGCTCAGCGGGAGAGCACTACGTTGACATCGTAGGGGTCACAGGTTCAATCCCTGTCGCGTCCACCATCCCTTCTCTTCATTCAGTTCGATTTGAAGCGCCGCCAGCGCATGCGTGCGCGGCTTTTCGCGCGTCCGGGCATGGGCGGGCCTTCGGCGCAGATCGAATCGCGGGCTCAGGCGCGCGGCGCCCTCATCCCAGTTCTCCGAGCCAGCCGTCCCAGCGTCGTTTGCTGACGCCGGGATCGTCGCGCGGTTTGTCGGCCAGGGCGGAGCGGTAGGCCTGCAGGCTGTCGCCATAGGCCTCGGCGAACAGGCGGGCCATCTGGGCGGGGCTGGAGAAGCCCAGGCGTTCGGCCAGGGCGGCGTCGTTCGGGGCGGCGGGGTCGCGGGCGTCGAGCACGCGGCGCAGGGCGTCCAGGCGCGTCAGCTGGATGAAGCGGGCCACGCCGCCCTGCTTTTCGAACAGGCGATAGAGCGACGAGCGCGAGATGCCGGCCCCGGCGGCGATGGCCTCGACCGACAGCGACCGGTCCGCCAGGCGCGGAATGACGAAGCGGCGCACCGCCTCGCGGCGCGAGAGGTCGCGGCGCTGGTCCTCGCGGCCGACCCGCGCCGCGTCGCCGCCCACCGACGAGAGGATGTCGACGAAGGCGCGGCCCAGGGCGGGCAGGGCGGCCGAGCCCAGGGTGTCGCCGTGACGGGCCAGCGAGGCCAGGAAGTCGGCCAGGACCAGATTGTCCGGCGGGGCGAGGATCTGGCCGTGCAGGCGGCCGGCCGGGCCCATCGCCGCCTCGATCACGTCGCGGGCGATGCTGGCGGTCAGGATCCGGGCGTCGTCGTGCTCGGTGCGCATCGGCCGGCGGGTGTCGAGCAGCACGCTGGTTCCGGGTCCCAGGACGCGCGGCGGCCCGGGGACCTCCAGGCGCACCTGGCCGTCCAGCACGTGGGTCAGCACGAAGTGGTCGAAGCCGTCGCCGGCGATCCGCTCGCGGCGGGCGTGGACGACGCCCGACAGCCGGCGCTCGAACAGCAGCACCTTGTCCAGTCGCCAGCCGCGCACCTGGGCGAAGAACCGGCCCTCGCCGCGGCTGACGTCGGAGCCGCGCGAATAGAGGGTCGCATAGAGGGCGAAGGCCTCGTCGGAGGGATGGTCGTCGCTGGAGAAGCGGAAACTGTCGGTGGCGGTGGGCATGTCAGGCGCCGGCGGCCTCGCGGGTTTCGCGGGCCAGGGCTCGCCACGCCCCCGCGCCGAGGGCGGCGGCCAGCGTCGCCAGGGTCGCCGCCAGCACCGTGACCAGCGCCAGGGCCATGGCCAGGCCGTGCGGGCCCGTGAACAGGCGATCGCTGACCAGGCCGGTCAGCAGCGGGCCAAAGCCCAGTCCGGCCACGGTGACGAAAGCCAGGTAGAGGCCGTTCATCGCCGGGCGCAGGGGCGGGGGGCTCAGCGGCTGCAGGCCGGCCAGGGCGGCCAGCGCCGCGCCGCCGCCGCCCGCGGTGATCAGGAACAGCGCGCCGGCCGCGGTGAAGGGGGCGGCGGCGCCCGCCAGCAGCACGGCCCCGAGGACGGCCGTGGCGAGGCCGCCGGCCAACACCAGGGCCGGGC